>JAHZCF010000075.1 GCA_019423005.1 Haemophilus sp. | reverse complement strand
TGTTTCTTGATATGTTGCAAAAACAAGAAACAGAAAATGAAATTGAAAGCAACTCACAATTTGAAGCTGAGCTAACGCTCGGTAATCTTTTCCGTTCTCGAGGCGAAGTGGATCGTGCTTTGCGGATCCATCAAGCACTCGATCGTAGTCCCAATTATTCTTTCGAACAAAAATTATTAGCTAAACAGCAACTTGCCAAAGATTTCATGACAGTCGGTTTTTATGACCGCGCTGAAGCGCTTTACATCATTATGGTGGATGAACCAGAGTTTGCTGAAAATGCACTGCAACAGCTTTTGGTGATTTATCAAAAAACAAAAGAATGGAAAAAAGCGGTTAATATCGCAGAGAAGCTTGCCAAGATCTCACCTAAAGAAAATAATGTGGAATTAGCACAATGTTATTGTGAATATGCCTTAAGCGGTGAACTTGAAAGTGCGGTTGAAAAACGCAGTATTTTACAAAAAGCGCTGAATGTATCTCCAACCAGTGTGAGAGCATCAATGCTGCTTGCTGATTTAGAAATGGCCAATAAAAACTATCGTCAAGCCATTCATTTTTTAGAGAATATTCTTAATCAAAACCCAATTTATATTGGTGAAGTGCTGAAAACGCTCAAATATTGTTATGATGAATTAGGAGAGAGAGATAACTTTGAGTTATTCTTGATTCGAGCTAGTCAGCAGGTTAACAATACGAAAGTCGATTTAATGTTAGCAAGTGTGATTGAAGAGAAAGATGGTAAGAGTGCTGCACAATCAAAACTTTATCAACAACTTACCAAACATCCAAGTACATCTATTTTCCACCGCTTTATTCAATTCCAAATTGATGATGCAGAGGAAGGGCGAGGTAAAGAAAGCTTAATTTTGCTACATAAAATGGTCGGTGAGAGAATTAAGCAAGGCTTTGGCTACCGTTGCTCAAATTGCGGTTATCAGACCCATAAATTAATGTGGAATTGTCCTTCTTGCAAACAGTGGGAATCCATCAAACCAGAACATAATTAATTGACACAGTGAGGTAAAATTATGAATAGCAAAGTAATCGTTGCATTGGATTACGAAACGGAAGCACAAGCGCTATCCCTCGTGGATCAAATTGATCCAAGCTTATGCCGTTTAAAAGTGGGTAAAGAAATGTTTACTACACTAGGAACCAGTTTCGTTAAGCAATTGCACGAGCGTCAATTTGATGTTTTCCTCGATCTTAAATTTCATGATATTCCGAATACTGTGGCAAGAGCAGTGCGTTCTGCGGCTGATTTAGGGGTATGGATGGTTGATGTCCATGCTAGCGGTGGTCTGAAAATGATGGAAGAGGCGAAGAAAATTCTCGAGCCTTATGGAAAAGATGCGCCTTTATTAATCGCAGTAACGGTATTGACCAGTATGGAAGATTTGGATTTATTACAAATCGGTATTAACTCTTCACCACTTGAACATGTTTTACGTCTTGCGCATTTAACACAGCGTGCGGGATTAGATGGCGTCGTTTGTTCACCACAAGAAGTAGAGATTTTACGTAATACTTGTGGTCCTGATTTTAAATTAGTCACACCGGGGATTCGTCCAATTGGAAGTGATTTTGGTGATCAGCGTCGTGTCATGACTCCTGCTGCGGCTATTCGTTCTGGTTCTGATTATTTGGTGATTGGTCGTCCAATTACGCAAGCTGAAAATCCAGCAGAAGTGCTTCGTTCAATTAATTCATCTCTTTTGTAATATGACAGAGAATACTTTAGTTTATTCTACCGAAATCGGTCGAATTAAAGAGCAAAAGCAGCCAGTACAACGTCCTAAAGGTGATGGTGTGGTTCGCATCCAAAAACAAACCAGTGGTCGAAAAGGCGCAGGTGTTTCAGTGATTACAGGGCTCGATTTATCAGATGATGAATTGAAAAAATTGGCGGCTGAACTTAAAAAGCGGTGTGGTTGTGGTGGTTCAGTAAAAGACGGCAATATTGAGAT
Organism: Haemophilus sp.; assembly: GCA_019423005.1. Lineage (GTDB taxonomy): Bacteria > Pseudomonadota > Gammaproteobacteria > Enterobacterales > Pasteurellaceae > Haemophilus_D. The sequence goes on along the minus strand of JAHZCF010000075.1, from coordinate 1,839 downwards.
TCAAGGCGAAAAACGTGATTTACTTAAACAACTTTTAGAACAAAAAGGGTTTAAAGTAAAATTAGCCGGTGGTTAAGATAAAACAAAAAATCCATCTTCAATTGAAAATGGATTTTTTTATGATTAACTTTCCATGAAGTCTGGTTGGTAAGCAAAGAAAATTGCACCCAAGAAACTTAGTACAGCAAATACCAGAAATACATTATTTGGATTTGTAGCTTTGCGACTAAAATATTTAGCCGAGAAGAAAATATAAAGCACAAGCATGATAATTTTCATGACCAACCAGCTTTGTAGCTGATAACCGACCAAGAAGAAAATCGTTAAGCCGCTTGCAATTAAAAGTGTATCAACTAAGTGTGGTAAAATTTTTAGCAGTTTAATCGCGCGCCAATTTTTCCCACTTAATTGCATTCCCCCACGGATAATTAATAATCCTAAACTTAAAAATGCACAAACAATGTGCAAATAAACTAACATAGTCACTCCTGAATAAAAATGTGGTAGAGGTACCGTATTTTTATATTTTATTTAATTTCATAAAGACTAACACCACATTCTCTATTAGAACTTATTGGCGCAACTTCATAATTTTTACCAGCCTCAGGAATAAAACTAATCATGTTACCTTTACAGCTTTTTCCTTTTATTATAGTTGTAATTTTTTCAGTAGCTGTATAGTGAGTATGTGAATGATCTAATTGAATAATTTCATTTTGAACAGTTACTTCACTATTAGCAGGGATAACAAATTCTTTGAAAAATATACCAGATAAAAATTTTGAATGAGCGGAAGGATCTTTGCTTAATTCTGTTGCTGGCATACCTATACTTTCGTTGCTTTTTGCTCCAACCATTGAACTAAATGCTTGTCCTAATCCGCCACCAATAGTAACTTTTTCCTTTTTACCATCAATATTTACAGTTAAATAAGAAGGTCTACCATTCTGCCCGTATAGTCGAATACGAGCATCTTTTGAGGCGTCATAAGGCTGATTTTGATTTGATAATTCGGTCGAAACACAAGCAGTTAAGCTAAGAATAGAGGCAGAAATCAAAAATAATTTTTTCATATATTTTCCTTGAGGATATTTAAATGCGGTCAAAAGTGACCGCACTTTAATTTCTTATTTTGCAATACGCTTATATTTAATACGATGTGGTTGTGTTGCGGCTTCACCTAAGGTTTTCTTTTTCCACTCTTCGTAGTCAGAGAAGTTACCTTCATAGAACGTCACTTTACCTTCATCACCGTAATCTAAAATATGAGTCGCAATACGGTCTAAGAACCAACGGTCATGGGAAATCACCATCGCACAGCCTGGGAACTCTAAGATCGCATTTTCTAACGCACGCAAGGTTTCAACGTCTAAGTCATTGGTCGGTTCGTCCAATAACAGTACGTTACCACCACGTTGTAGAAGTTTCGCAAGGTGTAAACGACCACGTTCACCACCTGATAATTCGCCCACACGTTTTTGTTGATCCACGCCTTTGAAGTTAAAGCGTCCAACATAGGCACGGCTTGGAATTTCAAAGTTACCGATAGTGAGAACATCTTGTCCGTTAGACACTTCTTCCCAAACGGTTTTCTTGTCATCCATTGAATCTCGGAATTGATCCACAGAAGCAAGCACAACGGTTTCACCCATCGTAATTGAGCCGCTATCTGGTTGTTCTTGACCTGAAAGCATACGGAATAGGGTTGATTTACCTGCACCGTTCGCTCCGATAATGCCCACGATAGCACCTTTAGGAATGCTAAATGATAAATCATCAATTAGAGTACGGTCACCGTAAGATTTAGTGAGATGTTCTACCTCAATAACCTTATCACCT
>JAHZCF010000074.1 GCA_019423005.1 Haemophilus sp. | reverse complement strand
CCAGTACCGCACTTGGACGAGCATGTAAACCGTGTTCATTACGAATCATAAATACCGCTTCAATGGCATCGGCTGGTAAGCACGTGTTTTCTTCGTGGGTTTGTGGTGCATGCTCGCTGCTTACTTCAATGGTATCCGGTTCAGTTGGTGGTACAGCAGATACTGTTTCGCCAAGTCCACTCGCAATAATCTTACCTAAGGCTTCGATAGCTTGTTTCGCATCATCACCTTCTGCAACAAAACGTAAGCGATGACCTTGAGTGACACCTAATGCCACAATTTTCATTAAACTTTTCGCACTAACTGGTGCGGTTTCTCGAGTAAGATTTTGTACCGTAATCTTGGATGTGAATTTTTTCACTTCATTGACGAGCACCGCACTTGGGCGAGCATGTAAGCCATGTTCATTACGAATAGTAAAGGTACCAATCACTGCACCTGTAGCAATTTGACCTTCAGATTGAGTAGCGGATACAGCTGGCACTTTACCACCATTAAGTGCGGTCAAAATTTGCTGCGTATTACCACTTAATAAAATATTTTGGACTTCATCATCCAATAAACGCGCTAATGTCTCATTGATTTGATCGTTAACCGCCGAAATCGTCAACACGCCTTTCACCGCTTTGCCATTATGATTAAAAATGGTTTTCGCACGACTGAATGCTAAGGCATTTTTCACATTACCTGATACGGCATCGGTTACCCATAACCCTTTACCAAGCGGCAGAGCAGAATTGGATACCACTTCAGAAACAAAGCTATTTTCAACCGCACTTTGCTGTTGTAATTTACCTGCATTGATGGCGGTAAGGGTGAGCAAACTTTGCGTTTCAATATCTAAACTTAATGTTTCTTCAGTCAGGCTAAAAGCATCGCTTTTACCTAACAAAATCGCACGGAATTTTTCAACATCGGTTAATGTCGCTAACTGTGCCGCAGTGTCTTCATCACCTAAAACATGCGTTAATTGACGAAGTAAAGCAAGATGCTCATCAGAACGAGCTGCAATACCAATCACAATATAAGCAATATTGCCTTCTCCCCATTCAATACCTTGTGGAAATTGGAACACTTGTACACCAGTTTTTTTCACCATCGAACGGGTTTCTAATGTACCGTGTGGAATCGCAATCCCATTGCCTAAAAAAGTGGAGGTTTGTTGTTCTCGTCCAAGCATGCCTTGCAAATAACCTTGTTCAACATTGCCAGCTTGCTCTAACGCACTTGCAGCCATTTCAATAGCTTGCAGCTTATTTGTTGCTTTAGCATTTAAATGAATGTTGCTTTCCGAAAGTTCTAACATTCTTGCTCCTTCACATTGATGATTTAAAAAAGAAAAGCTGCTGATGAGATCGCTCATCAACAGCTCAAATTGATTATTGGCCGGTACAGGCTTTGAGTAGCATTTCGCTACCTTGGGAAATGTAAGCGTCATTTTCACCGCGCTCTTTGCCTTTTTGCAAATCACGCATTGCATCGTAGATCCCTTGTGTCACACTTGGTGAATCCACTTTTTGCCAACAATTCGCGCTTAAGCGACTGAAGTTGGTTTGTAATGCTTCTGCATGTAACACACCACTGTAATAAGCATACACATCAGAGTCATGACCACCTGTGTAGAGTTTATCTTGAATTTGTTTGATTGGCACAACAATACGACCGAGATACCAGTCATTTGCACCACTTGCAAAATTATCCACAAAGAAATTTTTTGTTACACGATCTTTATAGGTTGCCACAGTGGCTTCATAAGCAGCTGCATAAGATTTTTGGTCGATTTTATCTTTATCTAAATCAATGACCTTTTTGTCTTTACCCATAAATGGAATGTAAGAGGTCATATCTGAAATCGAAGAACAACCCGCAAGCATTACTGCCACAAAGAATACCGAGATTTTTTTAAACATTAAATTTTCCTTATTTATAGGCGGTTAAAACCGCCATTAATTATACTTAGAATGGGGAGTTAAGCAAGGAAACGCCTAGCACTACGCTGATTCTTTGCTCACTCCGCTGTCTTTGACAATCGAAACTAAAATTTGATCAATTTTGAAGTTTTCGGTATCAATGACTTCAAATTTATATTTATCGTATACGACAAAATCGGTTTTTTTCGGGATTTTGCGTAACATATACATCATAAAGCCACTAATAGTCTCGTAATTTTCTGAATCAGGGAAAGATTCAATATCCAAAACGCGCATCACATCTTCAAGCGGCGTTGCCCCATCAATCAACCAAGAGTTTTCATCACGGCTGACGATTTGCTCTTCTTCATTAGAAACCAATTCGCCCATCACAATACTCATCACATCGTTCAAGGTAATTAAGCCCATTACAAGCGCATATTCATTGACGATAATCGCAAAGTCTTCACCTGTAGATTTAAATAACTCCAATACTTCGTATAGCGACAGCGTATCCGGGATAAATAACGCTTTACGTAATAAACGGCTATCCGTTAAATCTACCACTTCTTGTTGAAGATAGAGTGTTAATAAGGTATGTGATTCCACATAACCTAAAATCTTATCCAAACCATTATCACAGATCACTAATTTAGAATGAGAGTCTGCCGATAAGGTATTCAACACTTCCTGACGAGTAAAAGTGCGGTCTAAAAATACGATGTTTTCACGGGTCGTCATGGTTGAAGACAC
>JAHZCF010000073.1 GCA_019423005.1 Haemophilus sp. | reverse complement strand
CGGTGATTTTTGCCTTGTTACCTGTTTTGGCCTTTGCAGCATCGCCAAATCATACAGCAAAATCCACTCAAACCAAGTCAGTGAAAACGGCAGTTAAAAAAGTAGAAGCCAAGAAAGCCACTACGCCTAAAGTCGTAGCCAAAACTGCTAAAAAGCAAGCCGATGCCAAAAAAGCAGAAGTGAAAAAGCCAGCTAAAATTGTCGAAGCAAAAAAAGCGGTAACGAAAAAAGAAAAAGTAAAAAATAAAACGACAAATAAAGCCGCTAAAGCAGAGCCGACAAAAACGAAAGGCAAACAGCCAGTAGAAAAAACGAAGCAAACTGCAGTAAAAGACAAAAAGACGGTAGCGAAAAGCAAACAAAGTGCAGTTAAAGAATCAGCTAAACATGAAAAGGTGATTGCTAAAAAAACACCAGCGGTTAAAACTGAAGTGAAGAAAGCGGAACCCAAAGCCGTTGAAAAAGCGACTGAAAATAGAGTGGAAACTGTTGCACAAAAAACAGCGAATACTGTGACAAAATCTGTCGTTGTACCAAGATGTAATGATTCAAAAGTTTTTGCGGTATTATCTGATGCCTTCAAAAAACAAGGAGCAGCCACTAACACCCAAATGACAGTGAAACAAATCTCGCAAGCCCGTGAAACGCAATCTTATCCACAACAAGGCATTCGCAGCTGTAATGCGATAGTGGAAACCAACGGCGTTAAATATGTTACCGATTACAGCATTATCTTGAATGATAAAGGCTTCTTCGTGCAAGTGGAAAACGCGCAACCCGCTCAACATTTCTAATCTTAACGTGCGTTATTTAAATGAAGTTGTTTGAATAACGCACGCATTTCTTCTTCATTCAAACGGCGATATTCACCATTACTTAGTCCATCAAGTGTTAAATGGCTCATTTGATAACGGATAAGTCGTAATGTCGGAAAGCCGATATGTGCGGTCATTCTACGCACTTGTCGATTACGCCCTTCACTAATTTTAATTTCCAACCAGCTCGTTGGAATACTTTGACGTTCACGAATAGGTGGATTGCGAGGCCAGAGAAAATCCGGTTCGGAAATCAACCGCACTTTTGCCGGCTTCGTCATTCCATCTTTCAATTCAACACCTTGACGAAGCTTGTCTAAGTCAGCCTCTTCAGGAATACCTTCCACTTGCACAAAATACGTTTTTTCCGTTTTAAACTTAGGATCTGCCAAACGATGTTGCACTTCACCATTATTCGTTAAAATCAATAGCCCTTCGCTATCACGATCCAATCGTCCTGCCGCATACACATTAGGAATAGCAATAAAATCTTTTAACGTAGCTCGGCTATTTTCATCGGTGAATTGTGTCAGTACATCAAAAGGTTTGTTAAATAAAACAACGATTGTTTGTTCTAATGTAAGTGGCTTCGCTTTTGGCTTAAATGAACGAGTGGATTTTGCCGTTCGTTTGGTTGTAAATGAGCGAGAAGGAAAAGATTTCGACATATTATTTATTTAGTAAAAAGAGAAAAAGGGCGGATTTTACTCCGCCCTTTTATATTACCATTGATAGCGATAAACCGCTTGAATTGCATAAGGTTTATCGAAGTTTTTACCGTCAGCACGGCTTACTTCTAAACCAAAACGATGATTTGCAAATCCAGCATTTAAACCGACCGCACTTTCAAAACGTCCACGGCTGCTTGCGATATCAAGCGCACTGTTTGTGTAATGAATTTTGCTGCTACGGTTTTTGCTAGTAATCGCATTTACTTCAGCATAAGGTTGTAAATTCCAACTATTACTTAATGCAAAGCCTTTGGCTATACGTAAACCAATTCGAGAATAAACAGAAGATAAGCTATCTTCATTCTCTTGTGATGAAATATGTGTCCACGCTAATTGTGCTTGCGGAGTGATTGTCCAATCGTTTGCAAGGCTAAAGCGTTTGCCTAATTCACTCGAAATAGTATAAGCGTTGTAATGGCGTTTTTCAGTGTGATTTGAGTTAGCGTGTAAACGGCTGTATTTCACGATGTTATCTACATAAATACCGTTATCTGCAAGGTAAGCTGCATATAAGCCCACGCTATTGCTTCTTACTTTGCCATCACCGTAATGACCATTAAAATCAACGTTAGCTTGGCTGCGGCCAACAAATCCACCAACACGGAGGTTATCAGTTACAGCAGCATCAGCGCCCACTTGTACGCGATGTACGTTTTGTTTAAAGCCAGAAGTTTCACTCTCACCAGTAGAAAGTGCGGCTAATTTTTGGCGAGAATTCACATTACGAACCCACACATTACCTTTTTCACCGTTTTTCACTTCACCTAGACGTTGATGAATGCCACTTAAATCATCTTCTGCTAAAAGCAATTGTGCTTGGCGAAGAGAAACTTGTGCATTTGCTAAGTCTGAAAGTAACGGTGCGCTTGGTAGAACCGCAGGTGGTACTACTGGATTACTTGGGGTTACTACTGGGGTGGTAGGCGTTACCGCAGGTTTGCTTGAGGTCACTACTGGTTTGCTTGGTGTAACGGGTGCAACAGGTGGAGTTGGGGTGACCGCATTTTTAGAATTCGCTAATACCCAATTATTTCCTTCTTTTGTTAGGAAATATTGGTAAGCTCCTAAATCTACACGATTATTCGGGTTCGTTAAGCTAAATGCAGCATTACCACCATTAGTTTCTACAAGTGTTACTTTACCGTTAGCAACATTTGTACCTTGGTTAGTGACACCAATTTTATGATTACCTTCAGCAGTACCTTTAACAACGATTTTATCGTTTTTATTTTCAGCAATATTAGTATTGAGGTTAAATGTGCTAGAGCCGGTGAGCTTATCTTTAATAGTTAATGTTTTATATTCAGAAGTCGGGGCAAATGTAATTTCAGAATTGCTTGCATCTAAATTATTCAATGTGCTTGATTTATTGAATCTCCATTGACTAGTAGACATAGATAAGTTGATTTCATTTTTTACTGGCCAATCTGGATTTTCAAGAATTGCACCAGTTAGTTTTGAATTCTTACTAGCTGTAAGGTTTAGATGATAGACTCCAGCTGGTGTAGAATTGGATGTATCATCTTCTGCTTCAAGAGGGAAGTTTTTATCATTAAGCGAGATTAATGCTTGAGTAGCATTTAATGTTGTATTTTCTAAATTAATTTTAACTAACTGCTCATCGCCCAATGGGAATGCGAGTAAGCCATAACCTGTATTACTTTCTGAATTTTTTAGTGTTATTGTTTGCGATCCGCTATCTGATGTGGTGAATAAACCACTTTTATTGTTAAGAGTTACATTTAAACCATTAGCTATAACCGTCTGAACCGCATTCTCATCATTTGTACCGATGTCAAAAGCAAATTGCATATCTTGATTTCCAGTAATTTGTACATTACTGATATTTGCTATATCTTCTGCACCATATAATGCGTAGGCAATATCATTCTTTCCATTCATCTTGATACTATGATTGGATGAATTGATAACAGAGGTCTTTTGAGATTCAATTGCGCTAGAACCATCGTTATTTATTTCAATATCAGCTTCTGTATTAATTTTGCCACCACGAGATTCAATCGCTGAGTTGCCACTTGAATCACCATAAGCATCAGTTATATTGTGAATTTGTGCGTAATTTTTCTCAACAATGAGTTTTGAGCCTTTTTCTAAAGTAGCAACTGCCCCCGATATATCTAAAAGTGAACTTGAAGGGTAGTCTTCTTTAAGTGTGGCATTTACACCAGATTTAACAGTAAGTTGATTATTTCTATCAGTAAGGTCAAAAATACCAAATAGTGAATCACTAGAGGCTATTGGTTGTCCTCCATGCGTGCTAGTTCCGACATCGGTTTTAGCGATATTTTGGTAGTTTCCTGGTGTAATAGTTACATTAATTGCATCACTAATTGATGTTTGTTGGTTTTTGTTGAAAGTCCAATTAGGTGATGCACCCCAAGAATACTGACATCCTGTTGAGTTTGAGCAAGTGAGATCTGTTGCCCATGCCGAATTAACTAATCCTAACGCCATAGCCACCAAACTCACTTTAAAAGTGCGGTTAAAAATTTTATTGTTTTTCATATTAATTCCTTTGGATTATAAAAAAAGCCAACTTATTGAATAAGCTGGCTTAAATTTTAACGATTTAATGATTAACCTGCAACAGCGATACGTTTCATATCTGTCATGTAGCCTCGTAACTCTTGACCGATTAATTCAACTGGGTGGTTACGGATTGCATCATTTACATCGCGTAAAGTGATGTTGTCGATAGCGACTGCTGGTGTAGGTTCACCTAAGTCACCTTTTTGTAAGGTTGGAATGATTTCTTTAGCAAGAATTGGGGTTGCTACGTTAGAGAATAAGTAGTTACCGTATTCTGCAGTATCAGAAATGACCACGTTCATTTCGTATAAACGTTTACGCGCGATGGTGTTTGCGATTAACGGTAATTCGTGAAGTGATTCATAGTAAGCTGATTCTTCATAGATACCGCTTGCAACCATTGCATCAAAGGCTAATTCAACACCCGCTTTCACCATTGCTACCATTAATACACCGTTATCAAAGTATTCTTGTTCAGAAATTTTGATGCCGTCTGCTTTTGGTGCAT
>JAHZCF010000072.1 GCA_019423005.1 Haemophilus sp. | reverse complement strand
AATTAAAAAGGCCATCTGAATGTTAGATTTCAGATGGCCTTTTTCTTTTAAAGTGCGGTCAGATTTTACGAAAATTTTACTTAAAATTTACTTCATTTACAGTTTATTATCTTTATATTTAGGCGTATGATGACTATTAGTTTTACATAACCCCTAATTTATTTAGGTAAATATATTATTTCTATTTAATAGGAGATTGAATGATGAAAAAATTATTCACAGCAGTACTTTCTGCGGCAGCGATTTCTGTACCTTTTTTTGCTTCTGCGAATACTGCGCCACAAACAGAACAAAGTGCAGTACAACCGGAAAAAGCAAAAGGTGTTTGGATTGATGTGCGTTCAGCCGAGGAATTTAACGCAGGTCATTTACAAGATGCAGTGAATATTCCACATGATAAAATCATTGAGGGTGTTAAAGCGATTGGCTCAGATAAAGATGCACCGATCAACCTTTACTGTCGTAGTGGTCGCCGTGCCGAAGCTGCACTTACTGAGTTGAAAAATGCAGGCTATACCAATGTAACCAACCATGGCGGTTATGAAGATTTGGTAAAAAAAGGTTTGAAATAGATAACATATTATTCAAAGCAAAAATCCCCTAGATAAGCATTTAGGGGATTTTTTGTATACGCCTTTTTTCAACAAACCATGATAGACTGAGGTGTAATCAATCCTTCTATACTGATGTGGGGAGACTATATCAAGAATATCTTTGAGAGAGTTTCCTACGGACCTCTAGAGTAGTAGTAAAATGATATCAAATGAAATTCAAAAATTACTTTCAAATATAACAGAATCTTTAACTAAGGTTGATGTAAAAGACTTGGATGCCTTTATTTCAGATGAGTTTACTCATGTAACCAATATTGATTTTCATAGATATGAAATCTCTCATAGGGAAGTCATTAATGTTAAATTTTCTTTGAGCTCATTTCGTGGTGCTTTCATAATGTATAGCTCATTTACTAACTGCAGTTTTGTTAATTGTTCTTTTGTCACAACATTGGTCAGTAATACAAAATTTACCAATTGTACATTTACTAATTGTGTATTTAGAACGATGAGTATAGAAGATAATTTAATATGTAATTGCACTTTTAAAAACTGTTTTATTGGAGATAACGTATTTTCTTCAGCTGAAAGCATAAGTTTTTGATTTGGCGGTACCACGCATGTGAAATATGTGTAAAGATTTTAGATTAAGTTATAATTGATTTGATAATTTAACTTGCCTACTAAGGGTATAATGTTATGGATATAAGAAAAGAATCTAACGATTATATTTTAAAATTAAACGGTGATGAGGTATTGGTTTTTTTTGAATGGATCGTTAAGTTTAATAAAGATAATGAACTAAGTGATAAGGCTGAACAAAAGATATTATCTAACTTAGAGTGTTTATTAGAGTCTGTATTAGAAGAACCTTTTATGGAAGATTATAAAGAGATAATAAATTGAGCAAAAAGATACATTATTGATAATTAATTAGTGTAGGTGACCTCTTCCTTATAACGCCCATAAAAACCAGTTAAATGAGTAACGAAACCTTCAATATTCTAAAGTGCGGTCAAATTTTCCAGTATTTTTGCAAATGCTTTTCAAAAATTGACCGCTTGTATTTTTACTTCAATTTAACTGCAGTAGTCATTGTTTAAAGTCGTTTTTTCAATGTCGGCAATATCGTATCCCAAGCGGTTAAAGCCTCTTTCTCACTGAGTGGCGAACCCTTGGTATTTTTCTTATTAGTACCGAAAGTCATCTTAAATCTCACACTGCCATCATCTTTTTCCCAGATAAATAGATATCGATTTTCCTGCCACTTAACCAGTTTTTCACTGCCGGCCATGCCATTGATGTTGCGCTTTCCTTTGCGCATGGTGCTGTATTTCGCCCATGAGAGGAGTTTATCCAAAGCATTATCTTTAGCGAAAAGGTCTCGTTCTAATAGCGGTTTATCACCTTCCTCCAAAGCTCCACCCGTCTTTAGCTCGGCATAAACGTCTTTATAGTCTTTGATTTTGATGCCCGCACTGCCAAAAAACGGCTCGGATCCGTTATCAGCAATAAATCCTTCTGTTAAACAGACACCTTGTTGCTGTGGTATTTCACTATCGTTACCAACTTGTCGAAAAAATTATTACGTAAACAAATAAATTGTTAGCGTTATCTATACAAGTTTTAGATATACCACAAGAAAGAATAAATAGAGGAATTCCATACCCTAATATTCCTGTTGTTTTAATCAGTCGGTCGACAATTGATGCTTAGTTTTCATAAGTAAGGATATGGTTAATTTTTAATTGCCGATTTTATGCACAAAATTAAAAATACGACTGTAGACTATGTAATTTTAGTTGTTGAAACAAAAGATGATAATGCGGCTTCATTTTTATTTGTGTTATAATGTGCTAATACTACTGAGTTTATCCATATATCCACGCGAGCACCAAGAAAGCAAGCCGACGTAAGGCGGAGGTGCGATTGTGGGCATGAGGGTAAAATTGTTCTCGATCTTAAAACGGAGATTTTATATGCCAAAATTTATTGAATTAGATATTGTGATTCCAGTTGGGAAGGACGAAGAGTTAGTGGCTATGCAGAGAAAAACCGTTTTTGTAAATGCAGATAATATATTGTATTTTGAGCCTATCGAGATTGCGTATCCTGTTAGAGAGAATTATTATGATTTTTACACGCACATTTCTGATAGAAAAATTTTAGAAGATAAGTACTTTTGGCGACAAGATAAACCTTCTGTGTTAGGTATAAAATTTGAAAAAATTCCTAACCATAAGGATGTGTTTATGTCAGCGTTTAAGGAGCTTAACTTTATTTCTGGCTTTAGGGTTTATTTTAAATCGGGACTTAGTCCACAGGATAATGATAAACCTGTTTATACGATAACGTTAAGTCGCTTTATTGTCTAGGTTTTGCTTACCCACGCGCTTGCGTGCAGTCGAACTATATTTTTAAGCTTTAGGTAGTGGCATTTTGCTTGCTTCAGCTATAAAAACTCAATTATTGGAAGCAGTGTCTTCGCTATCTAGTAATTATTCCTAAGCTAATAAACAAAATCGCCTTTAGGCGATTTTGTAAAGTGCTCTAACCCCAAAAGTTAGACTGTTATTTAAAGACTGTTTTCGATATTGTATCGATCTCGGTCCTTTTAATTTTAATTGGATTCGTTCGCCATTATAGTACCGCACATAATTATTGATAACCTTTTCAAGTTCATCAATGTTATCAAACGATTTTCTGTGAATACACTCTATTTTCATCCGCCCAAAAAAACTCTCCAATGCCACATTATTCAAGCAATTCTCTTTTTACATTACATATATTGTTATATAACTTGATGGCAATATGCAATAAAAAGAATGATAGATCTTGATAGCAATTTGATTTCTAACCTAGAAGCTAATCCATTTTTGTAATATGAAAATATTTACTGATTAGGAGCAATGAGTAAAAATAAATATAAGAAAAAGAGACCTTTCAATGAAAGGTCTCTCTTCGTATTGATAATCTTGTATTAATACAATTTAGAACGGTTGTTTCTATTTTATAGTAAAATGTAAACAATAAAGTTATTTAAAATCAAATAATTAGGCTATTTTCGTTCGCTTTTTAATCAGGGCTGTGTAAAAATAAAGTATGAAAAGATTAGATTTCATACTTTATTTTTACACAATATGCTTGCTATGAGATACCAAATTGACAATGTTTATCTATAAAATCCTTGAAAGAAGGAAAAGCTGGTAGATTATAGTAGAAATTATCACGTTCAACTCTATAAGAGGCATTGCTAAATTTGAGTATGCTGTTTTTTACGCTTATTGATTATAGTAGTTTAATCTGTTTTATTCCACTTCCATCCCTTTTCCTAATATCTTTTAATTTCGATAACTCATCCACCAATCTTGATACCCTCTATATACTTATTATTATAAAAACATTAAAAATGCTTGTTGAAAAATGTGTTAGTATACAAAAATCTATATTTTTATAAATGAGGGTAATTTAATGTGGTCAGATACTGAGTCTAAAGAAGACTATCTTAATTTTGGTGAGGTATCCCAAATTGTTACTGAAATATTGGAATCTGAGGCTATGCTACCAGTTTCAATAGGTATTTTTGGTAACTGGGGAGCAGGTAAGTCCTCTTTGTTAAATTTGATTGAGCAACAAATCAAGCCTGATGAGTGGATTATAATTAAATTTGATGCTTGGCTCTATCAGGGATTTGATGATGCCAGAGCGGCACTTTTGGAAACTATTGCAAGCCATTTGATTCAGGCCGCCAAAGATGAAGAAACCATCTTGCAAAAATCCAAAAACTTATTTGCAAGAATTAATGGTTTACGTTTGCTTGGTTTAATGGCCGAAGGAGCTGCGTTGGCTGCAGGAGTGCCAACTTTTGGCTTAATTTCCAAAACATTTGAAACAGCAAAAGAATCATTGGATGGTATTCAAAATGAAACAGAAAGTAAGCAAATTGTAGAAGTAGGGAAAAATCTTGTTGATTCAGGGAAAAATCTTATCAAGCCAAAAGAGAAACAAACACCACCACAACAAATCGATGAGTTTAGAAAAGAATATGGCGAAATATTACAGGATTTAGGTAAAAAGCTGGTTATTGTAATTGATAATCTTGACCGTTGTCTGCCTGCTAATGCTATTCAGACATTGGAGGCGATTCGTTTATTTTTGTTTTTAAATCGGACGGCATTCATTATCGCGGCTGACGAGGAGATGATTCGTCATTCAGTTGCAGAACATTACAAAGATTTGTCGTATCGTCATCAAATTGATTATTTGGACAAACTCATTCAAATTCCTGTTCTAGTGCCTAAAGCTGGTGTACTGGAAATTCGTGCGTATTTATATATGCTGTACGCCATTCATCAAAAATTATCTACCGAAAAATTAGCAAACTTACGCCAATTTTTAGAAACTCATTTGCAACAATCTTGGCAAAATCAATCCTTAAAGACAGAACAAGTAGCAGAAAATATTGGAGAGCAAAATAATCAAACTCTACTGGAGAATTTTGAACTAGCGAACAGAATAGCTCCTTTATTAGCAAATTCACCCAATATTCACGGCAATCCTAGAATTGTGAAACGCATTTTAAATACGATTAAAATGCGTACTAAAATTGCAGGTAAGCGTCAAATGCCATTAGATGAAGCGATTATTACCAAATTGGTGATTTTTGAGCGATGTGTGGATTCTGATGTAGTAACAAAATTTTATCAGCTTGTTAATGAAGGAGAAGGTAAACCTGAATTATTAAAAGAACTGGAAAATAACAATGAGCAGAATCTATCAAAGCTCTCTAAAAATAAATCCATTCAAACATTTATCACAGAATGGGTAAAATTAGAGCCCAAATTATCCAATGTTGATTTGCGGGCTGCGATTTATTTATCTAGAGAAACCATACCACTAAATACTTATACTGCTCAACTTTCTCAAAAAGCCCAAGAGACTTTAAGCATTTTACTTACAACCACATCAAAAACAGGCTCACAAAGCGTCCAAAATGCCATTAAACAGTTAACAATGGATGAGCAAATTTCTGTGATGGAAGCCTTAATTGAACAATTAAGAAAAGTGGATAATTGGAGTAAAAGCCCAAATGGTTTTACGGGCACCTGTTTGTTGGCAGAAATTTCAGAAAGTGGGGCAATAATTTTAAAGCGCTTTATTATTGAATTGAAAAATAAGGGTGTTAACCATCCGTGGTTTGAGAGAAGACTAAAAAGTGAAACTTGGTATCAGGAGTAAGTAATGGGGACTTCACAATCTAGCGTAGGACCAAATGGTCGTTCTCCTCTATTACCTTCTTGGGTTGATGATAGTCAAACGCCACCACAAACACCAGACCCACAGAGATTAAAGGGATTGCGTCAAGCAATCGGTAGAGCTGTGCTAGGTGGTAAGCGTGATGATTTGCGTAAAGCACTTGGTCATTATGCCCGAAAAGCGAGTGGTGGTAGGAATACTGCCGTACATAAACTGGAGAAAGTTACCCAAGCGGGTGCGAGCTTATTTGGCATTTTTTCAGACAGCCAGCAACAACAATATTCAGTTAATTTAAATAGTTTAAATGGTCAGTCTTGCGATGAGGTCATCAATCAAATTACCGAACTTTTGGTTGGTCATCACGGTGATTCAGACAAAATTCGTTCTGCAATGAATATTGCTTTATCAGAAGCATTGGAAGGAATGACAACTTTTGATGAAAATAGCATTACCACTGAAGTCATTGGTAAAATGATGGTTTGTTATTTAACCGAAAGTATTTTTCTGCAAATTGCACATGATGCCGGTAAGGCTTGGAAGAAAGGCGATGATCCTGTGCAAATTGCCAAAGCAGAAAATGATTTACGGCAACTCATTCGTGAAGTGGTAGATATTACTCTTGCCCCTAAATTTACGGATAATGTTTGTCAGTTAACAACCGAACAAATGCAAGAAATTCAAAACCAAGTTATTTTGGAAATTTGGGAAGAATGGGAGAATTATTGATGAATCAATTATTTTTTCACCACGATATTGAGCAATTAAAAAATTTGCCTAATGGTGTTTTACCTATTCGTCTTTATGGTATGGGTGATAAAAGTCTACAAATCGCTCATATTGGTAATATGGTTTTGGATAGAGTAAGAAGATTAGGTGTTGAACTCAATAATCAAGTAATGGATTTTCTAACTATTGCTATGGCAGTTACAGCAGCAGATACTTTTATTTTGCGAAAAGATACTGCAAATGGCTGGTGTCGTTCCTTTTCTATCACGTTACCATTGTGCCAGCCAGATATTTGGCAAGCAAACAAAGTTCATTTAGAACAGATTTTACACTTTTTAAGTGGTGATATTTGGCAATTTGATTTTCAGGCAGGCGGACAATTACCGCCACAGCCCTATAAATTAAGTGGCAGAACCAAATTGGTAGATCTAAGAAATAAGGACTGTGTTTGTTTATTTTCAGGTGGGTTAGATTCATCAATTGGGGTAGTTGATTTATTGGAGTTGGGGCATTCACCAGTTTTAGTTAGTCATTCTTATAAAGGTGATAAATCACGCCAGCAAGCTATTATTCAGCAACTTAACCGAAATGGTTATATTAATCAATTTTCCCAATTTAATGCGATTGCACAACCTCATTCAAATAATGGAAAAAGCACTGAAATCACAATGCGAACCAGAAGTTTAAATTTTTTGGCATTTGCCATTGTATCAGCTTATGCATTACAGGAAGTCGCGCAAAAAAAGATTGATATTTTAGTTCCTGAAAATGGGGTAATTTCAATCAATGCACCTTTAACAGTACGCAGAGTAGGCACTTTAAGTACCCGTACCACTCACCCTTATTTTATCCAAGAAATACAAAAATTTCTCACTGCGGTCAATATTCCTTTCACTTTAAGAAATCCTTATCAATTTAAAACCAAAGGGCAAATGATAGCAGAATGCAAAAATTTACCATTATTAAAGCAAATTATCCCTGATACTGTTTCGTGTAGCCATTGGAAACGCAAAAATCAACAATGCGGGGTTTGTGTTCCATGTCTGATTCGTAGAGCGTCATTGCATTATGCTTGTATTACCAATGATGCCCAATATGAATTTAATGACATTCGGCAAATTTTAATAAATCAGGACAGAAGAGATGATTTATTTGCTTTAATAAGTGCTATTCGTCAAAAAAATCATCGCAACATCAATCAATGGGTTTTACAAAGTGGCCCACTACCCACTCAACAATTAAATCAGTTTGCAAATATTTTTATAAATGGGTTGGATGAAGTGGAGCAACTTTTAATAGAGAACCAAATATTATGATGGATATGCATTGCCATTTGGATTTATATACTAATCCACAATACGTTGCAAAACGATGTAAAGATGAAAATATTTATGTCTTATCTGTTACAACTACACCAAAAGCGTGGTATGGAACAAGTTCATTAGCAAAAGATTGTCCTCGTATTCGTACCGCCTTGGGATTGCATCCCCAACTAGCTCATGAACGTTGGCAAGAATTGGAATTGTTTGATGCATTATTAAACCAAACTCGCTATGTGGGTGAAATTGGTTTGGATGGCGGAAAAGAGTTTAAAATACATTGGGAAACACAATTAAAGGTCTTTCGCCATATTTTAAGAAGCTCAGCAAAATCTGGCGGAAAAATCTTAAGTATACATTCTAGGATGAGTGCAAATGCTGTACTAGATGAATTAAGTCAAGTAAATGATAACTTGCCAATCCTTCATTGGTTTTCAGGCACAAAGCAACAGTTAAAACGAGTGATTGAAATGGGCTGCTATTTTTCTGTAGGACCCGCAATGTTAAGCAGTAAAAAGGGTTGTGAGCTGGTCCAATTCATGCCAATAGAAAAAATATTGGTTGAAACTGATGGACCTTTTGGGAGTTTTAAAACACAAGATTTATTCCCCTGGAATGCTAATATTGCCATTGCAATATTAGCAGATATGTGGGGGATGAATCTTTCAGAAGCTGAGAGTATGTTGAAACAAAATCTCTTTAGCTTAGTTTCAAAACATATATAAGCTATAAGCTTACCTATCAAAATTATCAATTACTTCCAATAACTCAAATTCCTTATAATATCTCTACCTACAATCTCAACTCAAACCATTACTCTAATGGTTTGAGTTATTTAATTATAGCCAGACTTTCGTCTGGCTATAATTAACGTAAAAAAGAGAAACCTTGTCATATATGGTTTCTCTGGGTTTTAATGATTTATTTTTTACTAAATTCAAGTATATAGAATTCAGAATGGAATGTTGTCATCAAATGCGTCCATTGGTGGCTCAGCTTGTGGTGCTGGCGCAGATTGTGCTGGACGAGATTGATAGCTTGGTTGTGGTGCTGATTGTGCAGGTGCATAACCGCCCATCTCTTGATTGCGACCACCTAACATTTGTAAGTTATCACCTTGGATTTCAGTAGTGTAACGATCTTGGCCATTGTTATCTTGCCATTTGCGGGTTTTTAAACGACCTTCAACATACACTTGTGAACCTTTGCGTAAGTATTGACCCGCAATCTCCGCTAAACGACGATATAACACGATACGGTGCCATTCGGTCACTTCACGACGTTCGCCCGTGTTTTTATCTGTCCAGCTTTCACTTGTTGCCACGCTGATATTCGCTACCGCTTCGCCATTTGGCATCGTGCGGATTTCAGGATCATTACCTAAATTACCCACGATGATTACTTTATTAATACCTGCCATAGAATCCTCTATATTTTAGAAATAAGGTGAAAAATTTTGGCTATTTTGCCTTAAATGAAACAAAAGATCCATAAAAATTAACTGGATATTTGCACAGATATTGAAATATGCGATAATGGTCGCAATTTTTGAATTTATTTTCTTAAGGCAATCGCTTTTTTTATGGATACTATCGACATTCGTGGGGCTAGAACTCACAACCTTAAAAACATCAATTTAACCATTCCACGCGATAAATTAATTGTGATTACAGGCTTGTCCGGTTCGGGCAAATCTTCTTTAGCATTTGATACGCTTTATGCGGAAGGGCAGCGCCGTTATGTAGAATCGCTCTCTGCTTATGCGCGTCAGTTCCTTTCTTTGATGGAAAAGCCGGATGTGGATTCAATTGAGGGCTTGTCGCCAGCGATTTCTATTGAGCAAAAATCTACTTCTCATAACCCGCGTTCAACCGTGGGCACGATCACAGAAATTTATGATTATCTGCGTTTGTTATTTGCTCGCGTAGGGGAGCCGCGTTGTCCAGATCATGATGTGCCATTAACGGCACAAACCATCAGCCAAATGGTGGATAAAGTCTTAAGCTTGCCTGAAGAAAGCAAAATGATGTTGCTTGCGCCTGTAGTGAAAAACCGTAAAGGTGAGCATGTTAAGTTGTTAGATAGTTTAGCGGCACAAGGTTATATTCGCGCAAGAATTGACGGTGAAATCTGTGATTTATCTGATCCACCAGAACTTGCTTTACAGAAAAAACATACCATTGAAGTGGTGGTGGACCGTTTTAAAGTGCGGTCAGATTTAGCCACACGTTTGGCAGAATCTTTTGAAACGGCTTTGGAGCTTTCAGGCGGTACGGCTGTGGTGGCTGATATGGATGATCCTAAAGCTGAAGAGTTGGTTTTCTCGGCGAATTTTGCTTGTCCGCATTGTGGCTATTCCGTACCCGAATTAGAGCCTCGCTTGTTCTCATTTAATAACCCGGCAGGGGCGTGTCCGACTTGTGATGGCTTAGGTGTTCAGCAGTTCTTCGATGAAAGCCGTGTGGTGCAAAATGAAAGCATTTCTCTCGCAGGCGGTGCGGTGAAAGGTTGGGATCGTCGCAATTTCTATTACTATCAAATGCTTACCTCGTTAGCAAAACATTATAAATTTGATATTGAAACGCCATACGAAGATTTGCCACAAAAAATTAAAGATATTGTGATGCATGGTTCAGGCAAGGAAGAAATTGAATTCCAATACATGAACGACCGTGGCGATGTGGTGATTCGCAAACATCCTTTTGAAGGGATTTTGAATAATATGGCACGCCGTTATAAAGAAACGGAATCCATGTCCGTGCGCGAAGAGTTGGCGAAAAATA
Organism: Haemophilus sp.; assembly: GCA_019423005.1. GTDB lineage: Bacteria > Pseudomonadota > Gammaproteobacteria > Enterobacterales > Pasteurellaceae > Haemophilus_D. Next base: position 20,354 of record JAHZCF010000072.1, on the reverse strand, counting down.
TCAGCAACCGACCTTGTGCAGATTGTGGCGGCTCGCGTCTTCGTCCAGAAGCTCGCAATGTATATATTGGTAACATTAATTTGCCACAGATTTCAGAGAAAAGCATTGGTGAAAGCCTTGAGTTTTTCCAAGGGCTTACTTTAACCGGTCAAAAAGCACAAATTGCGGAAAAAATCCTGAAAGAGATCAAAGAGCGGTTAGAATTTTTAGTGAATGTGGGTTTGAATTATCTTTCCCTCTCTCGCTCAGCCGAGACCCTTTCAGGCGGTGAAGCACAACGTATTCGTCTTGCGAGTCAGATTGGTGCGGGCTTAGTGGGTGTTATGTATGTGTTGGATGAGCCTTCTATCGGTTTGCACCAACGCGATAATGAGCGTCTGTTAAATACGTTGATTCATTTACGTAATTTGGGCAACACCGTAATTGTGGTGGAACATGATGAAGATGCCATTCGAGAAGCTGATCATATTATTGATATTGGCCCTGGGGCAGGAGTGCATGGTGGCCAAGTGATTGCACAAGGGACAGCCAAAGAAATTATGGCGAACCCAAATTCGATTACGGGTAAGTTCTTATCGGGTGAAGAAAAAATCGAAATTCCGAAAAAACGAACCGTACTTGATAAAAGCAAACTTCTAAAATTAAAAGGGGCGACAGGGAATAATCTGAAAGGTGTGAATTTAGAGATCCCAGTGGGCTTATTTACTTGTATTACGGGGGTATCAGGTTCAGGTAAATCAACGCTAATTAATGATACGTTATTCCCATTGGCTCAAAACGCCTTAAATCGTGCGGAAAAAACGGATTTTGCGCCTTATAAATCGATTGAAGGCTTGGAATATTTTGACAAAGTGATCGATATTAACCAAAGTCCAATAGGCCGTACACCGCGTTCTAACCCAGCGACTTACACGGGGTTATTTACCCCAATTCGTGAATTATTTGCGGGCGTACCAGAGGCGCGTGCGCGTGGTTATAATCCAGGACGCTTTAGCTTTAACGTACGCGGTGGTCGTTGTGAAGCATGCCAAGGTGATGGCGTGCTAAAAGTAGAAATGCACTTCTTGCCGGATGTGTATGTGCCTTGTGATCAATGTAAAGGTAAACGCTATAACCGTGAAACCTTGGAGATCCGTTATAAAGGCAAAACTATTCACCAAGTGTTAGATATGACGGTAGAAGAAGCTCGTGAGTTTTTTGATGCGATCCCAATGATTGCGCGTAAATTGCAAACCCTAATGGATGTAGGCTTGTCTTATATTCGTTTAGGTCAGTCTTCTACCACACTTTCAGGTGGTGAGGCACAACGCGTTAAGTTAGCAACGGAGCTTTCAAAACGCGATACCGGTAAAACCCTTTATATTTTGGATGAACCGACAACTGGTCTGCATTTCGCCGATATTAAACAACTTCTCGAAGTGTTACACCGCTTGCGCGATCAAGGCAATACTATCGTGGTGATCGAACACAACTTAGATGTGATCAAAACCGCAGACTGGATTGTGGATCTTGGTCCAGAAGGGGGCAGTGGCGGTGGTCAAATCATCGCGACAGGTACACCGGAAGACGTGGCCAAAGTCAAAGGTTCGCACACTGCGAGATTCCTAAAAGACATCTTGGCAAAAGGCTAGAAAAATCAACCGCACTTTTGAACATCATCAAAGTGCGGTTATTTTTTTGAGCATTTTTGTAGCATGTTGTTTGAACATGAAAGGGGGGATTGTTATCATCCTTATAACATCAACTAAAAGGGGAAATATGGAACATTTCCACTCGCTTATTTGTCAGTGCCAGCCTATTGCAAAAGTAAATGTTTTAGGTGCTCAGATTACGCATATTGAGCTGTCTTTTTTGCAGCCCATCTCGGCGTTTTCATTATCTCAAGTTTCTGTTTGGGTGAAGAGTTTAAATACTCAAAATGAATGGATAAAACTCGATTTAAATGCTTGCCATCAAAATAATGAGAGCAATTTTATCTTATTGATTCAACCAGATGCACATTGTCTCGCCACTAAATTGTTATATTTTGATAGTGAGCGATTTACTCAAGTGCTGTCAGAATTACAGCTAAAAATTGAATTAGACCAAGCGCTTCATATTTCAGCGTCTCAATGTAATATTTTGCCGATCCTTTGCCTTGATACCCAAGGTTTTACTCATTTTACTTATCAAGATCTCACTTGTAGTTTTTACCAACCTAAAGCCTCTTCGCCATTACATCCATTAATTATTTGTTTGCATGGTGCCGGTGAGGGCGGAAATAATCAGAGCAACATCCTTGCCGATAAAATAGCTGTCACTTTTGCCAGCCAATCACATCAAGAAACGTTGGATTATCCCTATATTCTTGCACCGCAATGTCCAAGTTTTTGGGTTGATAAATTTCCTTTAAATGGTCGATATTATTATGGCGAGCGAGATTATACGGCTGACTTATTAGCCTTAATTCAAGACACTTTAATGAAACATCAAGATATTGATCCAAAAAGAATTTATATTGTTGGTGGTTCAATGGGGGGCTATCAGGGATTGTGACTTTTTTCAGATGCCCCAGATCTATTTGCTGCCGCTTTAATTGCTTGCCCAGCTAAATTACCTGCTACTGAAAAATTGCATCACTTAAAAGATAAAAAAATATGGCTTATTCACTGTGAATTAGATGAAGTCGTTTCTATTGAGAATACGCGTCATCTCCTTAAAAAAATCCATAATGAGCAGTCCACAATGCCAATGTTTACACTTTATAAAAAGGTTATTGTAGAGGGAAAAACAATCGATCCACATTGTGTGTTTTTGCCTCTTTACGACAACCAATTAACATCAGGACGAAATTCTATTTTTGAATGGTTATCGGAGCAAAGTCTTTAGAAGTAAAAGGGTTGCTACTTGCCTGAATTGTATCACAGGATATATTCACTAACTGATTTCATATTACTTATTTTCATATGCTTTTGTTAAAAAGTAGGGGGCATGAGACCCCCTTACTAAATTTTATATGAAATTATTCTCTAAAAGTTTCTTTCTTATAGTTTCATAATCAAACTCTATGCCATTCATTAAGACAATAGACGAATCATCTAAAGAATAATCTTTCTTTAACTTTTCTACTCTTTCTTTATTTTCATCAAAGATAAGTAATAAAATATTTTTACCAAGCTCTTTACAGATAGATAGCTCCCTTTTTGTCCATTTGCTTTTTTCCATAAAATTTGATGTAACAATGAATATTCCTGTCTTGCATATTGAAATACCATCATAAATTTTCTTGTATATTAATTCCTCACTTAAATTATCATCTAAAGTTATTTCATTACGATCTAACCAAATTGCTATTTCTTTAGCACATAAATAATCACTAATTGGTAAAGCTATCTTATCTTTATCTAATGATGAATGACTAATAAAAATTGCTGGAATCTGATATTTGGCATTTTTATACTGAGGGTATTTAGCCTCAAAAGCAGAACGCTCTCCAAACCGGAGAGTAAGGAGAAGTTTATTTCTAGTAAACAATTCAGATTCAGACTCGGAAAAAATAAAAAGCTTATCAAAGAAAATTAGTGTATCTTCATTAATAAATGTTGCTATATTACCGCCCTGAGGCATATTTCCAAGAAATATATTATGCAATGAGTATCTATCATAAAATTCTTTTATCCATTCAGCAAACCTATCTCGGTTTAGGTAATTTGTATCTATCGTAATAAAAATAAACACCTCAAATTCCCATGGGTTATTATTTACTTTGACACCAATTCCAGTAATTTCGTCGTTGTTAAATGTACAAAGAACTTTTTTGATGAAAGATTTATCTTTTTGTCTATTAACATAAGAGCCTTTAAATACGTAAGTTAGCAAATCCACATGACATCTCCTATAAGTTATCTATGAATTATTTCTTCTCATTTTTCTACTAATATCATACTGACAAGATTCTTTATCTTGATAAGTTAGATCAATAAGTAATCTTAAATTTTCAGTATTTAAATCTCCCCATTTTGTAACAGATATTTTTACATCTTTCGCTAGTAAATTATCAATTATACGATCTGGCAAATAAGGATATCGTCTTTCATACTCATCTCTAGAATCTATACTAATCCAATTGGTAAATGATGGGTATAATTTACTTTTTTCCTTATTACCATGAGAGGCTGTAATATACTGAGGGTTTGTTGAAGGAAGTTGTATTACAAGAATGCCCGACTTTTTATTTACCTTACCATCATACATACTGGAATAAAGCTCCCAATCAATATGTTTTCTATTTTTAGTTTCTGTTCCTACTAATAAAATTGTAACGGTAGTATCGCATAAGTATTCATCACGAATTTTCTTTCTAATTTCTTCATCAGATAAATCATCACTAATATCCCCAGTATCAACAGAACCATCAATAAAAATATCGTTTTCTTCATTGCACTTAAGCAACGCTTCCTTTGCCCACTGATCATTAGTATGGTGATAACTAATAAAAACTTTATGCTTGGTCATTAAGCTCCCCCTCCTTGCTAGATAAGTTTTTAATTCCTTTTAGAATCAGATGAACGCATTCATCAACAAAAGGTGTCTGCATCAATCTCTCATATTCTTTGACTGTTAGTCCTGCTTTTGTTGCAAGCTCTGAGATTGAGATATCTTCAATAATAGATCTAATGTCGTCATAATTGGCATTATTATTGTGAGAATGCGCGATATCCTGTAATTCTTTATAGAATGCATTATGAGAAGTCTGCCATTCTTCCGTAAACTCTTCAGCCAAGCATTGATTCTTAATTGAATAACATAACTTACCGGTTAATCCCCCTAAACCACCAACTAAGAAAATTACTTTTTTCTCTTTATAAGCAATCAAGAACTCTTCTAAAACTCCAGGCATTTTTCCAAGGTAGTTTTCAAATTTTCCACCAGCAAAAACTCTTATATCCGAAGAATAAATAGATTTTTCTCTCATCTCGGTAAGGCATCTAGACCAAATATATTTATTTGCAGGACAATTTGGTTCAAGAAAAAGTTCTTCATTTTGAATCAACCCTTTCACATCATCAGGTATATTAGCGGATACGGGTTTTACTACAGTTTTATAATTTGCATACCACTTTGTATTTTCTTTTTTAGTATATAGAGGCCAAGCTAGGTGATTTTCTACAAATAGTTGATCTGTCTGCAACCTATCTCTTAAAACTGTTGCTTCATCGAGAATGAACTTCGTAAAACCTTCATCCCGTAAATCACCACCATAAATTAGAGTGTGCTCACCAGCTAATAAATGTCGTGCTAAAGATTGAGAAAACCGCTTGAGTTCGTCAATGTCTTGGTTGTATGTTTCATAACCGTCAGGAAGATAATCAGAAATAGATAGACCGATACGTAAATTAGAGCTAGTTTCATTCTCTTGTTTAGATGACCATAAGGGAGTGGAAACAGTAATGTTAAAATGATTCGTCCACTCCGTTTCTTCTTTATATAAAGGTGGTTCAGGGTAGCAAATAACTAAATTATCTTTATGTCTTTTACCTAAAATATCAACAATTTGCTGAATTTCTGGCGGCCTAGCAAAAATCTCAGCAGATTTATCAATCCAGCCTTGCTCTTGATAATATCGTAGCAGTTTGTGTGCATGCTCAAAACGTATTGTTTCTAATAATGCTGCGATAAGAATCCTTAAAATATCTTTTTTTCCCAATGGGTCCGCAGTTATATGCACACAAGGAATATTTGATGCTGCAGGAAAAACTCTATCTTCATATTCTTCTAAACTATTCACAAGGATGATAGGACGCCGTTCCCTTTTTGCACTTAAAATTTCTCTTTGACACCAATATCGAGAGGAGTAAGCATCACTTTCAATCGCAATGATTGTTGAGTTTTTAATATGATTTTCAATTTCTTGATCAAATTTAAATCCAGGTGATATTTCATTTGCATCAAAAAACCTTTGCATATTAGAGTTATCTAAAAAGTTTTTAATCGCTTCTGCGTGTTTTAAGCCTGTATCTCCTTTTTTTGCATGGCTTAGGAATAAGCGAATCGAAGAATCAATACCAAGGTTATTCTCAGTAGTATCTTTCAAACCAAATCGATACAACTCATGAGATAGAAAGAGAATTGCATATTCTTTTTTTAGTTCAGTCGGCCAATCAAATGCCCGGATACAATTATAATTTTTCAGACGACCTGATGAAGTTTGACTTAATCCTTCTCGTTCAATAGCTACAGGTACAATATGATAATTGTCTTGCTCCGATAGCGAATTTATATAGGATTCCCAATCAGGATTCATCAAAGTATTACTGCTAATAAAAAGAAAAATCACATCTTTTTCAGCAAGTTTCTGTGGGGTAGAAGATGGTGGGATTTTAGGTTTTCGTGAGCTGTATAAAAATGTTGGGATATTTAATTCTCTAGAAAATGGACGATCAATATCCCGTGTAAGATAACGACGAAATTCCATCATTGTAGAATAGATATTTTCGTTATCATCCGGATGCCAAATAAAATGAACGGCCAAAGGTGGTGTGATTTGCATGGACATAAGAGACTAATTACTACTTAAAGTTTAAATTACCAATGTGAACTATTTCGATTATTGGCAAAATAATCGCGACTGTTACGATGTGACCCGCTACCTCTTCTTTGAAATGCCTCATGAATCCATTTTTTTAATTCATGTGAAGAGGTTGGATAAGGATAGATTTTGGCATAGCCGCTCTGAATATTGTCATATAATCGTGGTGGAATGTTGCAAGGTGTATAAATCTGACTATTATTTTCAGTCCATTTTCGTACACAGTTAGGATGGAAATATGATTCATAACATGGAGAATAACTGGGCAACAGGATACCGATTAGACCAGAACGAGTATTTAGGTTTGAAGTTGTTAAACTGTATCCTATTTCCCAATCCACATGCTTACGTTGCCATGTATTTTGACCAATAAGAACTATGGTTACTGATGAATCAGAAATATAGTTTTCACGAATCTCTCTACGAATGGCATCTGTTTTATAATTTGGATCAATATCTCCATCTTGAACAGAACGATTAACAAATACTGGATCAAATTCATTAGAAAATTGCCGTTCAAATTGTTGACGATAATAGCCATCTTGATGATGAAAACTTAAAAATACTTTATGTTTAGAAATGGCAAAATCATAGAACATTTTTTCTCCTTGGCTTCTTTAGGTATAAGATAATTACATTAATATATAGATTGATTGGTTGGTTTAATGTGTTGTAAGTATATGGTATTTTAATATAATTTGCGAAATGCTATCTTACTGTACCATCAACAACCCATACAGTTCCACATTAATATAAAAATTTTCTTTTCCAATTTTTTCCTTCTTCAAAATACCGATTCTCACCAATGCTTCTAAACGGGTTCTTGCTGTATTACGATGGATTTGGCAGTCTCGTACGACGAAATCAATTTTCGTATAAGGGTGTTTATACAGATTGTTAATCAGTTCATGGCTGTAAATCTGCGGTAAGTGATTGCGGATGAGCTGTTTGTGATTTTGCATTAAAACTTTAATTCCATTGATTAAAGTAACCGTTCGTTTTGAGATTTCCGTGATGCCGTTTAGCATAAATACTAGCCAAGCCTCCCAGTTTTGGCTATCACGGACAGACTGCAATAACTGATAATATTTTGTTTTATTTCTATTTATATATCGGGAAAGATACAGAATTGGAGTATCCAGTAAATCTTGTTGAATCAGATATAGAATATTCAATATTCGTCCAGTCCGACCGTTGCCATCATAAAACGGGTGAATGCTTTTAAACTGATGATGAATCAGCGCCATTTTTACCAAGGGATCGTAATCAAGTTGTGCCGAGTCGTTGATAAATCTTTCTAAATCAGACATATATTTTTCAATATCAGTAGGATTTTGCGGTGGCATATAAACAATTTCTTTTGTCGTTTGATTTACTAGCCCTGTACCTTGCTGCTTTCTGAAACCTGCATCATTTCCTTCCAATGCAGATTGAATTTCTTTAATGAGATTGAGTGTAATTAATTTATCGGAACGGACGGAGTCAAAGCCTAATGACATGGCTTGTGCGTAGTAGTGAACTTCTTTTGCAGCTACGGTAGTGAATTGGTGTGTATTGATATTGCTTTGATATAAATCATCCTGCGTGGTAATGATATTTTCAATCTCCGAACTTTCTTTCGCCTCCTGCAAGGGTAATGTCCCGAGTAGAATATTTTGATTTGGCATTGTATGTACCACGCCTTTTAGCCCACCTAATGCCTGATGAGCAGCACTGCAAGCTTTCAATACCGCTTTACTTTCTATCTCGCCCAAGGCAAATAAATCTGGAATTTGATAGTTGTTCATTATGACTTCCTTTATACATAAAAAGGTGTGGTTTCTTGTGCACGTTTACATAACATGCACAATATTCAGAATATTTTGTGCATATTAGTATAACGCACACAAATTTTCTATTTTTTTGTGCATGTTTCAGGTTCTAAAGCAGAAGACATAATATTTGGTTAAATTTCCCAGTTTTTCAATTGTCCCAAATAACAAATTCTTGTCATTTCAGATAGAAAAGTGCGGTTATTTTTTCGGGTGTTTTTAATGTTTGCTGCTGAAAGGTGGTTTAGCAAACCAAATGAGAACAACCAAGGAAATGAACGTTATCGCGGAGACTAAGAAGATCTCGTTAGCACCAATAATAAAGCCTTGAGCAGTGATTTGTCTGGCAATATATGATGCCGTTTGTTCTTCACTTAAACCAAAACTCCCCATAGTTTGGAAGAATTGTTGGGAAATCGGATTATATGGATTAATGACTTCTGTGAGTTGCGTGTGATGCACGGCTTCGCGGTTATACCAAATAAAGGTAGTAAGTGATGTGCCTATTGAGCCGGCAAGGGTTCGGAGAAAATTAAATAAGCTCGACGCCGAAGCCATTTTTTCAGGTGGTAAACCTGAAAGCGTAATGGTTGTCAGCGGCATAAAGAAACAGGCGACTGCCAAGCCTTGCACAAATTGTGGTAACGCCACATCCATAAACGTCATTTCTGGCTCAAACGTTACAGCCCGCCAATAAAAGGTGAGTGCATAAACCATAAAACTGACGGTAATTAAAATCCGCATATCAATTTTATTGCCGAATTTCCCAATAATCGGTGCAAGTAGAATCGGCAATAACCCAACGGGGGCAGCCGCAAGCCCCGCCCATGTTGCTGTATAGTTATAAACCTGTTGGAGCAGAAGTGGGATGAGCACGACCGTCCCTGAATACACCAAGAAAGCAAGGCTAGTTGAAACACAACCCACGGTGAAATTTCGGGATTTGAATAAGGAGACATCCACAACGGGATTATCGTCCGTGAGTTCCCAAATAATGAGTGCGATTAAACCTACCGCAGCGATAATGGTAAGTACTACAATTTCAGTGGAGTTAAACCAGTCTAGCTCGCGACCTTGATCCAGCATTAATTGCAATGCACCCACACCGAGCGCTAACAAAATCAGCCCGACAGTGTTAACTGGTTGATGAGAAATTCTGCTTTCTCGGCCTTCTAAAATTTTCCAACTGATTAAGACAACGGCAAGCCCAATCGGAACGTTGATAAAGAAAATCCAACCCCAGTGAATATTATCGCTGATCCAACCGCCTAAAATCGGGCCACAAATTGGGGCGACGACGATTGTCATTGACCAAAAGGCCAATGCCATTCCTCGTTTTTCAGGCGGGTAGTTATTCAATAATAAGCTTTGAGAAAGGGGGATAATTGGACCCGCTACCGCACCTTGAAGGACGCGAAAAACGATCAACATTTCCAAGCTATTTGCAATACCACAAAGCCAAGAGGCTAGCACGAATAATAGCGTTGCGATTAAAAATAACCGCACTTCACCAAAACGTTTTGCAAGCCAGCCCGTGATCGGAATCGAAATAGCATTTGCTACCCCGAACGAGGTGATCACCCACGTTCCTTGGCTGGACGAGGCACCCAAATCACCAGCGATAGTTGGAATGGCTACATTGGCGATGGTGGAGTCTAGCACGAGCATAAAGGTGGCTAATGAAAGCACCAATGTAAGCATCGCTAACGCACCGCCTTGTAGCGGTTTGAAATGAGATTGCGGCATAACAGAACCTAATAGCTATTGTCGCGAATAATAGATTCGATCAAATTATTGACCGCACTTTCATCATATTGCAGCACATTCGTGGAATAAAGCGTTGTAGATGGCGCTTGGTCACGCAAGGTTTCACCTTGGCTATCGCTCACATTTACTTTCACAGTCGCAGAAAGACCGATGCGTAATGGATTTTCAGCCAGCTGTTGCGGATCTAATTGAATACGCACCGGCACACGTTGCACCACTTTGATCCAGTTTCCGGTCGCATTTTGAGTAGGCAATAAAGAGAATGCGCTGCCTGTACCCATTTCAATTCCGACGACTTTTCCATTAAAGGTTTTATCCTTGCCATAAAGGTCGAAATGAATTTCAACTGGCTGACCAATTCGCATATGGGTTAATTGTGTTTCTTTGAAGTTGGCATCTAACCACATTTGATCGGTAGTTACTACCGCCATTAAGGCACCACCAACAGACACCGCCTGTCCTACTTGCGCATTGCGGCGAGCCACATAACCTTTAATTGGACTGCGGATTTTTGTGCGTTCTAAATTTAACCAAGCTTGTTTTAAATTACTGATTGCGCTTTGAATTTGCGGTTGTTCACTTAAAGGCCCGTCTAACAATAAGGCTTGATTTGCGCCGAGCTGATTTTGTGAGGTGGTTAAGTTCGCTTTTGCGAGTTCAACAGCTTCTTTGGCGTGTTGGAATGATTCTTTATCTATTGCGCCATCTTTGACTAATTGCACACGACGGTTCAAGTTTCCTTGTGCTTGAGCAAGGGTAATTTCATTCGCACGAACAGCAGATTTCAATTGTTTTACGGTGTAATTCAGTTGAGAAACTTGGCGAACTGCATTGGCTAAATTGCTTTTTGCTTGCTCAAAACTCAATTTGGCGTTGGTGTCATCCAGTTCTAATAACACATCGCCCGCTTGTACGGGATCCATATTATCGACATTAATTTTCGCAATATTTCCCGCCACCTGTGATGAGACCATCACCTGATTGCCACTCACATAGGCATCTTCCGTTTCTTCAAAACCTTTAATAAAGAAAAACCAATAAGCCGCCGAACCGATTGCAATCAGAAGAAGCAAAAGAATAAAAATAGAAAGCCCTTTTTTACGTTGTTGAGATTTATTATTTAAGGAAGTTGGTGTATCTGTTTGTTGATCGGACATAATGCGAGCCTTGTCGGAAAATGCTGAAGTAAAAAGGCTTCAGTCTATAAAATATGAATGTTTGTTCATTATGAACGTGAATTAAAATTATTTCAAGAATGACCGCACTTTTGCGTAAAAAGTACATAGTTCAAAGGCTACCTTTCAATGTTGGATTAATCAACCCGACTCATCCTGACTGGAGAATATCTATAAGAGCTTCTTTATAATGAACGTTACCAAAGCTGAGAGTGGGGTTTTGTTATAGTTACTGTAAATAAAAATCCTTTGCTAAATTAGCAAAGGATTTTTTTGTAAGAAGTGATTAGCTAGGTAGTTTTGTAGTCACTTTCAACGCCATATATCCCACAATCGCAGAAACCGTAGAGCCTAATAAGATCCCTAATCGAGAAAGCGCGTTAATGCTTTCACCTGCATCAGCATTGAAGGCAAGGCTTGCTAAGAACATTGACATGGTGAAACCGATACCGCATAAAATCGCCACAGCAAAAATTTGTTTAAAATTGATGCCTTGTGGAAGTTTTGCAATGCCAAGTTTAACGGAAAGATAACTGAAACCAAATACGCCGAGCGGTTTTCCGATAATTAAGCCAAGCGAAATCGCGAGCAATAATGGAGATGTCAGCATGCTGAGATCAATGCCATCGAAGCTTACCCCCGCATTGGCAAATGCAAATAATGGTAAGATAACAAAAGATGACCAAGGGGCAAGAATGTGTTCAAAGTCATGTAATGGAGTTTCGCCATTTTTGCCTTTCAATGGAATACAAAATCCGATGATAACCCCTGCAAGAGTGGCATGTACGCCTGATTTTAATACCGAAGCCCATAAGATTGTTCCCACCAGCATATAGGCACAAAGTGCGGTCACTTTAAAGCGATTTAATGCGATAAGTACAACAATAGCAACTGCAGCAAAGATGAGTGCTTGTACACTTAATCCGTGTGAGAAAAACAGTGCAATAACGACAATGGCACCTAAGTCATCAATGATGGCTAAAGCAAGTAAAAAGATTTTTAGTGGGAGTGGCACTTGTTTACTTAATAACGCCATGATGCCCAGTGCAAAGGCAATGTCTGTCGCCATTGGGATTGCCCAGCCATCGGCTAAAGTAGGATCTTGTTGTGCAATAAAAATATAAACCAAGGCAGGAATAACCATTCCGCCAACGGCAGCAATAGCAGGGAAAACCGCTTGTTGATAGCTTGAAAGGGAACCCTCAAATAATTCTCTTTTGACTTCCATTCCCACTAAAACAAAGAATACCGCCATAAAACCATCATTGATCCAGTGAATTAAGGTTTTATCGATAGAAAAAGTCCCTACTTGAATGCTGACTGGTAAGTTTAAAAAGTCGTTATAGTTTTGATTGAGCGGTGAATTGGCTAATAGTATTGCGATTACCGCTGAAAAAAGTAATAAAATTCCGCCAGCTGATTCCAATTTGAAAAAACGCTGAATTTGTTGAATCAAACTCAGTTTATTCATTCATTCTCTCCTAAAAAAGTAATAAAAAATAATAAAGCTTAGATACTATCACAAATTTACTGATTTTGGAAAAAGCGTCGGTGGATAATGTGAGATTTAATCGAGATGTGATAGATTTCGTGATCTATTTCACAAAAATTATTTTCATTTTTGGAATAAAAAACAATTTAATAGTAAAATCCTTAAGATTTATTTATTCGAGAATACTTATGTTTTCAAAAAAAGACATCATCGTACTAGGTATGATGATTTTTGCTTTATTTTTAGGCGCGGGAAATATTATTTTTCCTCCAATGGAAGGTTACTCCGCAGGTAATCATTGGGCAACGGCTTCGCTAGGGTTTGTGATAACGGGCGTACTCATGCCATTTATTACATTGGTTGTGGTGTCAGTGTTAGGACGTGGCGAAGAACTGACTAAGGACTTACCAAAGTGGGCAGGCGTATCCTTTTTAACCATTCTTTATTTAGTCATCGGTTCAACCTTTGCAATGCCTCGAATTACCAATGTTGCTTATGAAATGGCATGGTTACCATTGGGGCTCGTTGAAGATAGTGCGACGACTCGTCTTATTTCTCTGTGATTTTTAATATTATCGCCATGGGATTTATGATTCGCCCAAGTACCATTATTTCAACGGTGGGTGAAGTGATGACGCCAGCATTGTTGGTATTATTACTCGTTGTTGGGATCACGGTTTTTGTTTCACCTCTTTCTGACATTGTTGCCCCATCGCAGGCGTATGCCGAGAATTCAGCATTAACTACAGGATTAATTAGTGGTTATCAAACGATGGATGTACTGGCGGCGATTGCCTTTGGTGGCATTGTTGCACGGGCGTTGTCTGCAAAAAATGTGACCAATCCACAAAAGATTGTTCAATATACGATTTCAGCGGGTTTGGTATCAGTCGTCTTATTAGGTTGCTTATATTTTTCTTTATTCTACTTAGGCGCGACTTCTGATGCGGTGGCACAAGGTGCAACAAATGGCGGCCAAATCTTCTCTCGTTATGTGAACAGTTTATTTGGCACGGCGGGAACCTGGATTATGGCGGGTATTATTACTTTAGCAAGTCTAACCACATTAGTGGGCGTAACCAGTGCGTGTGGTGATTACTTCTCCAAGTTTTCGACGCGTTTTTCTTATCCATTTTGGATTGTCTTCTTCACTGCCATGACGACAATTATTTCACAATATGGCTTAACAAAATTACTCCGAGTAACGATTCCAGCCTTGTTGTTGATTTACCCAATGGCGATCATGTTAGTGGTTTTACAGCTTGTGCGTAATAAATTGCCTTCTATTCGATTGAGCTATTACGTCACCATCTTTGTAACGGTTTGTTTTAGTTTGGTTGATAGTTTGAAAAACTTAGATATTTTGCCTGAAGGGTTGCATCAAGTCATGATTCATTTCCCGCTTTACTCACAAGGATTAGCTTGGTTGGTGCCTGCATTGTGTACTTTAGTGTTCTCCATACTATTAGGGAAAACCATTTCAAAATAACAAAAATGCCGACAATGATTTGTCGGCATTTTTTTATATCAAGTGCGGTCATTTTTTCACGCGTTTTTAGTCGGCAAGACGTTGTCTCACAATTTCAAATAAACATACGCCAGTCGCAACAGAAACATTCAGAGATGACACTGATCCCGCCATTGGAATACTAATTAGTTGATCACAATGTTCACGAGTAAGGCGACGCATGCCTTCACCTTCCGCTCCCATCACTAAGGCAAGAGAACCCGTAAGTTTACTTTGGTAAATGGTTTCTGTTGCTTCACCAGCTGTACCCACTACCCAAATATTATGGTTTTGTTGTAGATCTCGTAAAGTACGCGCTAAGTTAGTGACGCGAATTAATGGCACAGTCTCTGCAGCACCGCAAGCCACTTTACGTGCAATAGAAGTGAGTTGAGCGGATTTATCTTTTGGTACGATAACAGCGCTCACACCGGCAGCATCCGCAGTACGTAAACAGGCACCCAGGTTATGAGGATCCGTCACACCATCAAGTACCAATAAAAGTGGATTTTGTTTATGAGTAAGAAGTTCATCCAAATCATGTTCATTTAGCTCTTTTGCTTCTTGCACGCGAGCAATCACACCTTGATGCACTTCACCGTTGGATTTTTTATCTAATGTTTGACGGTTTACAAATTGCACCGCAATACCTAAAGCATAGAGCTCATTAAGTAAGGGTTGTAGGCGTTTATCTTCACGGCCTTTCAGCACAAATACTTCAATTAAACGCTCTGGGCTATTTGCTAAAATGCTGTTTACAGCATGGATACCATAGATATTTTCTGACATAGGGTTCTCTTATTTATTATTTTTTCCGTTTTCTCGTCGGTTTCTTCGAAACATCTTTATTTTTAACCGCACTTTTACGTTTTTTTGACGCTTTAGGTGACAGTTCCTTAAACACTTTTTTCGCTTTTTGTTTCGCCGTTTTGCCAACACGACGTGGTTTTCTGGCACTTTCGACTAAACTGAAATCTACCATTTTTTGTTCTAAATGAACGGCGATCACGCGAATTTTTACTTTATCGCCAAGACGGTAGATCATACCACTATTTTCACCGATTAAACGTTGTTTTGCCGCATCAAATTGATAGTAGTCGTTATCTAAAGTGGAAATATGGACTAAGCCGTCAATGAATAAATCATCTAAACGTACGAATAAGCCAAAGCCCGTTACAGATGAGATCACTCCGCTAAATTCAGCACTTACGTGATCTTGCATATATTCACATTTCAGCCAATCTGCTACTTCGCGAGTGGCATCATCTGCACGGCGTTCGGTCATCGAGCAGTGATCACCTAATAAATCCATTTCATCAAAAGAATAATGATAGCCGCCAGTATCTGTGGTTTTACGTTTAGCGCCTTTTTCTTTTACTAATAAATATTTAATTCCACGATGTAGGGTTAAATCCGGATAACGACGAATCGGGGAAGTGAAGTGTGCATATTCCTCTAAAGCTAAACCAAAGTGGCCGATATTATCCGCATGATAAACGGCTTGGCTTAATGAACGCAGTAACATGGTTTGAATAAGCTCATGATCCGGACGATCTTTCACTTGCTCTAACAATTTCGCATAATCTTTTGTGGTCGGTTTCATGCCTCCTTCAAGGCTTAAACCGCATTCACTTAAGAATGCACGGAAAGACGTCAGTTTCTCTTCACTCGGAGCAGCATGAATACGATAGAGTGCAGGCTCTTTATGTTTTTCCATAAAGTTTGCCGCTGCAATATTCGCAAGAATCATGCATTCTTCAATGATTTTGTGAGCATCATTTCGCACAACAGGTTCAATGCGATCAATTCGTCCCATGGCATTGAAAATAAATTTGGTTTCGATGGTTTCAAAATCGATGGCACCACGTTGTTTGCGTGCATTGAGTAACGCTTGATAGAGATGATGCAATTCTTCTAAATGTGGTACTAGCCCTTGATAGCGCGTGCGGAGCTCATCATCGCCGTCTAAAATTGCCGCGACTTTCGTATAGGTTAAACGTGCATGAGAATTCATTACCGCTTCATAAAAACGATAGTCCGTGAGTTTACCTTTGGCAGAAATGTGCATTTCACACACCATACACAAGCGATCAACTTGTGGATTCAGTGAACACAATCCGTTCGATAAAATCTCCGGCAGCATTGGCACAACACGATTTGGGAAGTAAACGGAGTTACCACGGTTATAAGCTTCAGTATCTAATGCAGAACGTAAACGAACATAGTAGCTGACATCGGCAATTGCCACCCAAAGTTTCCAGCCTTTACCACTTTTTTCGCAATATACGGCATCATCAAAATCGCGCGCATCTTCGCCATCAATGGTAACCAGTGGCAGATTGCGTAAATCCACACGGCCTTTTTTCGCTTCTTCAGGCACTTCTTCGGTGAATTTTTTAACGTATTTTTCGACCGCACTTGGAAATTGGTGAGGAATATCATGATTACGAAGGGCGATCTCCACTTCCATCCCTTTTGCCATATTGTCACCAAGAATTTCGGTGATAATACCAACAGGTTGAGTGAAGGAGGCAGATCGTTCTTGCAATTCAACCACGACAACTTGTCCCATTCGGGCCCCATTGCGGTGTTCATTAGGGACTAAAATATCTCGTCCGATACGGCTATCATCAGGCACCACATAGCTAAAACCATTTTCTAAGAAGAAACGACCGACAATTTGTTTTTTGCGACTTTCAAGTACACGAACAATACGGACTTCACGGCGTCCACGACGATCTAAGCCTGCAGGTTGGGCTAATACAAAATCACCATGCATTACACGTTGCATTTGGTGATTAGGAATAAAGAGATCCTCTTTTTTACCTTCGACTTGTAAAAAGCCATAGCCTTCGCGATGGCCGATGACCATGCCTTTGAATAAATCTAATTTTTCAGGCAAGGCATAGCGTTTACGTTTAGTAAAAACTAACTGTCCATCATTCTCCATGGCACGCAAGCGACGACGCATGGCTTCTTGTTGTTCGTCACTTTTAATTGAAAGTGCGGTCAGTATTTCCTCCCGACTCATCGGGGCATTATTTTCACGGATGATTTGCAGAATGTAGTCTCTGCTTGGGATCGGATTACCATATTTGGCTAATTCTTTTTGATAGTTCGGATCTGCTTTTTTAAAAGATTTTTTGGTCATTTATTGTTTATTTTATGATTAATTTTTAAGTTGTGGGGTAGTTTACAGATTAAAGGGGGGAATGCAAGCTTGTTATCAGACGTTTGTGGCAGGACGGTTTAAGACAAACAAAAACCGCACCAAAGTGCGGTTTTATTTTTAAGCTGTTTTAATGCTTTAATTACGCTAATTTTTTGATTTGAGCAGCTAATTTAGCTTTGTGGTTTGCTGCTTTGTTAGCGTGGATTAAGCCTTTAGAAGCCATACGGTCAACAACTTTTTGCATTTCAACGAATGCTGCTTCAGCTGCTGCTTTTTCACCTGCTGCTACTTGAGCATATACTTTTTTGATATAAGTACGCATCATAGAGCGTTGGCTTGCGTTGTGTTGGCGGCGTTTTTCAGATTGAACCGCGCGTTTTTTTGCTGACTTGATATTAGCCAAGGTCAAACTCCTAAAATTTCTGTTAGATGATTATGACAAAATAAGGGCGTAGAATATGCCGATTTTTTATACTTTTGTCAATGAATAATTTGTGTTGATTTCGGTGAGACACAACCGAAAGTAAGCATCGTTATTTAAAAAAAGCGCTTTCTATTGGCTCACACAAACGATGTGGGCAGGATTTTATCAGTTTTTTTCGTTGGAATATAGCGTAAAAACAAAAATTCTATACAATTAAGGCAAATTTTTTTGAAGAGACCCCTATTTTGAGTAAACGACTTTTAAAATCCGGCATTATCGTGAGTGGGATGACATTAGTGTCCCGTGTGTTAGGTTTAGTCCGTGATGTGGTGATAGCCCATTTAATCGGTGCAGGTGCAGCGGCAGACGTTTTTTTATTCGCTAACCGTATCCCAAACTTTTTACGTCGTTTATTTGCGGAAGGCGCATTTTCTCAAGCCTTTGTACCCGTATTAGCTGAATATCAAAAATCGGGCGATCTTTCTAAAACGCGAGAATTTATCGGGAAAGTATCGGGTACGCTAGGCGGATTAGTCAGTATTGTTACTTTGCTTGCCATGGTGGGATCACCTGTTGTGGCGGCGATCTTCGGGATGGGCTGGTTTACCGATTGGCTAAATGACGGACCGGATGCGCACAAGTTTGAACAAGCGTCTTTACTCTTAAAAATTACTTTTCCTTATTTATGGTTTGTCACCTTTGTGGCACTTTCTGGCGCAATTTTAAATACGATAGGCAAATTTGGCGTGATGTCGTTTTCGCCTGTTTTACTTAATATCGCGATGATTGCGACCGCACTTTTCCTTGCGCCAAGATTAGATAATCCCGATCTTGCCCTTGCCATCGGGATCTTCTTAGGCGGTTTACTACAATTTTTATTCCAGATTCCTTTTTTGAAGAAAGCAGGCTTGCTCGTAAAACCAAAATGGGCTTGGCATGATGAAGGGGTAGCGAAAATCCGTCGATTAATGATTCCAGCTTTGTTCGGGGTTTCTGTAAGTCAAATCAACTTGCTGCTTGACACGGTCATTGCCAGTTTCTTAATGACGGGATCTATTAGTTGGCTTTATTATTCTGATCGTCTATTAGAGTTTCCACTTGGTCTATTTGGTATCGCAATTTCCACGGTGATTTTACCGACACTTGCTCGCCATCATGTGAATCGAGAAGACAATTCTTCCCAAAGTGCGGTTGATTTTCGCAACACAATGGATTGGGGCGTACGAATGATTTTATTACTCGGCGTGCCTGCCGCGATTGGGATTGCCGTGTTAGCCCAGCCGATGTTACTCGTATTGTTTATGCGTGGCAGTTTTACCTTAACCGATGTGGACGCAGCCTCTTATTCTTTATGGGCATTCAATGCCGGTTTGCTTAGCTTTATGCTGATTAAGATCCTAGCTAACGGCTATTACGCACGCCAAGACACGAAGACACCTGTAAAAATCGGGATCATCGCCATGGTGAGTAATATGGGCTTTAACGTATTGGCGATTCCATTTAGTTATGTGGGGTTGGCGATTGCTTCTGCGATGTCAGCAACCTTAAATGCTTATTTACTTTATCGAGGTTTAGCCAAAGAGGATGTGTACCATTTTTCACGTAAAAGTGCGGTCTTTTTTCTGAAAGTTTTAGGTGCAGCCTTAGCCATGGGCGGCTTGCTTTGGTATAACTGCCCATCGATTCAAGAATGGGCAGCCATGACATTTTTAATGCGTATCTATTGGTTGGTTTGGTTAATTGGACTGGCTGCGGTCGTTTATTTAGGCGTATTGGTGCTCTTGGGTGTTCGTAAACACCATTTACTGACAAAACATTAAGTTACCGCTATAATGCACCGATTATTTTTCGTTTTTTGGAATAAGATGTAATGCAATTAATTCGTGGGCTTCATCATTCACCGCCATATTTGTCAGGGTGCGCATTAACCATTGGCAATTTTGATGGGGTGCATTTGGGGCATCAGGCGATTTTGCGTCATCTTCGTCAGAAAGCGAATGCGCTGAATTTACCCATGGCGGTGATGCTTTTCGAACCACAACCGCGAGAATATTTTATGGGTGACAAAGCCCCTGCGCGCTTAATGCGTTTAAGAGATAAATTGCATTATTTGGCTCAGGCGGGTGTGGATGTGGTGATCGTCGCGAAATTTGACCGCACTTTTGCTGATCTTCCAGCAGAACAATTTATTGAAGATTGGCTTGTACGCAAATTAAATGTGAAGTTTCTCAGTATCGGTGATGATTTCAAATTTGGTGCGAAACGTTTAGGCAATTTTGCGATGTTGCAACAAGCCGGAAAGCAGTTTGGTTTTGAAGTAGAAGACAGTCGCACCTTCTGTTTAGATGAGTTACGTATCAGTAGCACCGCTATTCGTGAAGCGTTGGCTAAAGATGATTTACAGCATGCGCAAAATTTACTCGGTAAGCCTTATCGTA
>JAHZCF010000071.1 GCA_019423005.1 Haemophilus sp. | reverse complement strand
AGCGTATGGAACTGATTGCACCGGCTTATGTGGATAATCCTTTTACCTTTGAATTCCGTCCTCCACTATCCTTACCGAATCCTTTAGTGATGATTGAGCAGGCGAGCGCAGGTTATGGCAGCGGTGAAAGTGCGGTAGAAATTTTAAGTAAAATTAAGCTGAATTTAGTGCCAGGTTCGCGCATCGGTTTGCTCGGGAAAAACGGTGCAGGTAAATCAACTTTAATTAAATTGTTAGCCGGCGAGCTCTCAGCCCTTTCTGGTACAGTACAATTAGCTAAAGGCGTGCAACTTGGCTATTTTGCGCAACATCAGCTTGATACGCTACGTGCAGATGAATCCGCTCTCTGGCATATGCAGAAACTCGCACCGGAGCAAACGGAGCAACAGGTTCGGGATTATCTTGGGAGTTTTGCGTTCCATGGTGACAAAGTTAACCAAGCGGTGAAAGTCTTTTCCGGTGGAGAAAAAGCTCGTTTGGTGCTTGCACTTATTGTTTGGCAACGTCCAAACTTATTACTGCTCGATGAACCAACTAACCATTTGGATTTGGATATGCGTCAGGCATTAACCGAAGCGCTAGTAGATTACGAGGGCTCTTTGGTGGTAGTTTCCCATGATCGTCACTTACTACGTAATACCGTGGAAGAATTCTATTTGGTACACGATAAAAAAGTGGAAGAATTCAAAGGCGACTTAGAGGATTATCAAAAATGGCTTAACGAACAAAACAGTGCACCAGAAAATAAATCCTCGGAGAAAAATGACGACAATGAAAATTCCATGCAAAATCGCAAGGAACAAAAACGTCGTGAGGCCGAACTTCGCCAACAAACTGCACCTCTTCGTAAACAAATCTCTCAATTGGAGGAAAAAATGAATAAACATTCTTCCAAACTTGCGGAGATTGAAAACCAATTGGCAGATTCCGAACTATACAGTGCAGAAAATAAAGAAAAATTGACCGCACTTTTGGCACTGCAAGTAGAGGTGAAGAAAGCATTGGAAGAAGTCGAAATGGATTGGTTAGCGGTCCAAGAAGAATTGGAAGTAATGCTACAAGCATAGGGACAGCGTATGAGTCAAAGTCTTTTCCAACACACAAAACACGAAGAATATTGCCCACAATGCGGCGCGCCTCTGCAAATGAAACAGGGTAAAAAGGGACTGTTTTTAGGTTGTACCGCATATCCCGCCTGTGATTATTTGCGCCCCTTGCATAAGGTGGAACATAAGGTGTTGAAAGAGCTTGATGAGACCTGCCCGCAATGTGGCAATCCACTCCAACTCAAACAAGGTGCCTTTGGCATGTTCATCGGTTGTAGTCATTATCCCGATTGTGATTTTGTGGTGCATGAGCAACAGGATGAAGAACAATCTATAGACTGCCCGGAATGCCATAAAGGACATTTGGTTGCCCGTCGCGGACGACAAGGGAAAATCTTTTATGGTTGCGATAACTTTCCCCATTGTAAATTTTCCTTGCCGGCAAAACCCTATGCCATGCCTTGTCCACAATGCCATTTTCCACTTGCGCTATTAAAAAGTGAAAATGCCGAACAGCAAGTGTGGCAGTGTGCGAATAAAGGCTGTCGACATATTTTTGAGAACGAAAAATGAATGTACAACAAATTGCCACCCGTTTAATGCAAGACGAAGTCGTTGCCTATCCTACTGAGGCGGTATTCGGTTTGGGCTGTAATCCACTAAGTGAAAGTGCGGTCAGAAAATTGCTTGATTTAAAACAACGTCCGATTGAAAAAGGCCTTATTTTAGTCGCGCCGAGCTTGCATTTTTTGCAGCCTTTTGTTGATTTTTCCCATTTGTCTGACGAACAGCTTGCACGCTTACAGGCACAATATGAACATCCAATCACCTGGGTGGTGCCGGCAAAGGCAGAAGTCCCACATTTTCTGACGGGGCAATTTAATAGCATTGCGGTGCGTTTATGTACTCATCCTGCCGTCAAAGCCTTATGCGAAAAAACAGGTTTTGCTCTGACCTCGACCAGTGCCAACTTAACCGGTGCACCGCCTTGCCGTAGCGCAGATGCCGTGCGTTCGCAATTTGGGGCTGATTTTCCTGTACTTGACGAGGAAGTTGGCCAAGCACAAAATCCATCGGAAATCCGCGATTTGCTCACAAACCAACTATTCAGACAAGGATAAAATATGCAGCAGTATGCCGTTTGGGGCAATCCGATCGCCCAAAGTAAATCCCCATTGATTCATCGCTTATTTGCCAAGCAAACCCAGCAAACGATGGAATATGTTGCCAAATTAGGTGACCTTGAGCATTTTGAGCAGCAATTACAGGCCTTTTTTGCTGCAGGAGCACAAGGTTGCAATATCACCGCACCATTTAAAGAACGCGCCTATGCGCTCGCTGAAGAACATAGCGAACGGGCGAAACTGGCAGAAGCCTGTAACACACTAAAAAAATTATCTAACGGCAAACTTTATGCGGACAATACCGATGGTATTGGGTTAGTGACTGATTTACAACGCTTAGGTTGGATTCAGCCTCAACAACGCATTTTGATTTTAGGTGCCGGCGGGGCAACCAAAGGGGTATTACTACCCTTATTGGAAGCACAGCAGCAGATTGTCTTGGCTAACCGCACCCTAGAAAAAGCGCAACAACTGGCAGACAAGTTTAAGCTTTACGGCACAATTGAGGCTGTTGCGATGGATGCGATTCCTGCGCAAGCCTATGATTTGGTGATAAATGCAACTTCGGCCGGATTAAGCGGGCATACCGCCGCCGTTGACGCCTCAATCTTATCATTAGCCCGCGCCTGTTATGATATGCAATATGCCAAAGGCAGCGACACGCCTTTTATTGCCTACTGTAAATCCTTAGGTCTGAATAATGTCAGTGATGGTTTTGGTATGTTGGTAGCGCAAGCTGCCCATTCGTTCCATTTGTGGCTAGGGGTAATGCCAGATTTTGTCGCAATCTATGAACAGCTCAAAAAGGATATGGTATGAGTATAAGTACGAGATGCCCTTGGGTGGGCGAACTTCCAATTTACATTGATTATCACGATAAGGAATGGGGCAAACCACAATTTGACAGCCAAAAGCTGTTTGAGAAAATCTGCTTAGAAGGGCAACAAGCAGGGCTTTCATGGATTACTGTATTGAGAAAACGCGAAGTCTATCGGGCTGCATTCTATCAATTTAATCCAATTAAGGTTGCACAAATGACCGAACAGGATATTGATCGTTGTATGGAAAATACTGGGCTTATCCGTCATCGAGCAAAACTGGAAGCGATTGTGAAAAATGCTAAAGCTTATTTAGCTATGGAAAAGTGCGGTGAAAATTTTAGCGATTTTTTGTGGTCGTTTGTAAATCATCAACCGATTATTAATGATGTGCCCGATATTTCTGTGGTACCTGCCAGAACTGAAACCTCAAAAGCAATGTCAAAAGCGTTGAAAAAACGTGGTTTTGTCTTTGTTGGGGAAACGACGTGTTATGCTTTTATGCAATCTATGGGGTTAGTCAACGACCATATAAATGGCTGTTGTTGTAAGTGATATTCCAGTATAATCCCCCTAATTTCATCTGAATAAGAACTGAATTATGAATAAAAAATATACCTTAATTTCAATCTCAATTCTGACCGCACTTTATAGTCAACAAAGTTTGGCCGATCTGCATTCTCAATGTCTGCTTGGAGTGCCTCACTTTACTGGAGAAGTTGCGAAAGGTGATGTCAATAATTTGCCGGTTTATATTGAAGCAGATAAAGCAGAGATTAATCAGCCAACTCAGGCGATTTATCAAGGCAATGTGGATTTGAAACAAGGAAACCGCCATCTGGTCGGAAATTCAGTTGAAGTTAAACAAACAGGGGAAGGCAAACAAGCACAACGTTGGGCTTATTTACGTGGTGGATTTGATTATAAAGACAATCAAATCAATCTATTAGGTAATGATGCAAGTTTTAATTTAGATAGCAAAAATGGTAACGTAACCGATGCAGACTACCAACTTGTAGGACGTCAAGGTCGTGGTAAAGCTCAAGAAATTGAGTTAGGTGATAATTACCGTTTAATGAAAAATGCGACATTTACCTCTTGTTTACCCGATGATAGTGCTTGGGCGGTAGATGCCTCTGAGATTCGTCAGCACATTAAAGAAGAATATGCCGAATTTTGGCATGCGCGTTTTAAAGTATTAGGTGTGCCGGTATTCTATACTCCTTATCTGCAATTACCGATTGGTGATCGCCGCCGTTCAGGTTTATTAATGCCAACAGTTGGTCATTCTAGCCGTGATGGTTATTGGTATAAACAGCCGGTTTATTGGAACATTGCACCAAATTATGATGCCACATTTGCACCAAAATATATGTCTCGTCGTGGTTGGCAATTAAATGGTGAATTCCGTTATTTAACACCGGTTGGTGAAGGTAAACTGGCGGGCGAATATTTAGGACGTGATCGTTATGATGAATACACTAGTGATAGCCGTAAGCGTCATTTATTATATTGGAAACATCATTCTTCTTTTCTTGAAAACTGGCGTTTAAATATCGATTACACAAAAGTGAGCGATAAGCGTTATTTTACCGATTTTGATTCTGATTACGGTAGCAGTACTGATGGTTACGCGAACCAATATGCTCGTATTGCTTACTACAAACCAAATTACAACTTTGCAATTTCAGCGCGTCAATTCCAAATTTTTGATGAAGTTTCTGTGGGACCTTACCGTGCAATGCCACAAATTGACTTCAATTATTACAAAAATGATTTGGCGAATGGTTGGGTAGATTTCAAGTTATTCTCGCAAGCAGTACGTTTTGATAATGATAGTACATTGATGCCGACAGCATGGCGTTTTCATGTTGAGCCAAGTTTAGCGACAGCGATGTCAAATAAATATGGTAGCTTGAATATTGAGACTAAACTTTACGCGACCCATTATAACCAGAAAAAAGGCTCTTCTTCTTCGGCGGAAGACGTACAAAAATCAGTAAATCGTGTATTACCGCAATTAAAAGTAGATTTGCAAACGGTTTTAGCGAGCAGCAAAACCTTATTTGATGGCTATACACAAACGCTTGAACCTCATGTTCAATATTTGTATCGACCATACAAAGACCAAAGTAATATCGGTTCAAAACGTGTAAATAATTACCTTGGTTTTGGTTATGATTCTGCGCTAGTTCAACAAGATTATTATTCTTTGTTCAGAGATCGTCGTTATAGTGGTTTAGACCGTATTTCATCTGCAAACCAAGTGACAGTTGGGGGTACAACCCGTTTTTATGATAAAAATGCCGATGAGCGTTTTAACTTCTCAGCAGGACAGATTTATTATTTAACCGCCTCCAGAATTGATGATAACCCGAGTAATCGTACACCAAAATCCTCTTCTTCTTGGGCGTTGGAGTCTAACTGGAAAATTAGCGATAAATGGAATTGGCGTGGTAGCTACCAATATGATACGTTGCTAGATAAAGCCTCATTGGCGAATAGCAGTTTAGAATTTAATCCGATGAAGAATAATCTGATTCAATTAAATTATCGTTATGCAAGTAAAGAGTATATTAACCAAAATTTAGGCGCTTCAGCAAACCGTTATCAACAAGACATTAAACAGGTCGGTATAGTAGCTGCATGGGAAGTATCAGATAACTGGGCAGTTGTTGGAAAATACTATCAAGATATTGCGTTGAAAAAGCCAGTTGAGCAATATGTGGGTGTGCAATATAACTCGTGCTGTTGGTCTGTTGGTGTAGGGGCAAGACGTTATGTAACGAGTCGACAAAATCAACGTGATGATCAAGTGGTTTATGACAACAGCATTGGTGTTACCTTTGAATTACGTGGCTTAGGTGAAAATGATCACCAAAGCGGCATTGAAGAAATGTTGAAAAAAGGTAAACTTCCTTATATTCAGGCATTTAGCTTATAGTGAAATGAAAAAGGCTACAGAAAGGTAGTTTTGTTTAGAAGTGCGGTTAAAAAAGACGACGATTTTTGACCGCACTTTGCTTATTTTTTTCGTTTTGCTCGAGGATGGGCTTGGTCATAGACTTCTGCAAGATGTTGGAAATTTAAATGCGTATAAATTTGCGTAGTGGATAAATTGCTGTGCCCTAAAAGCTCTTGAACGGCCCGCAAATCTGAACTCGCTTCCAGCATATGCGTTGCAAAAGAGTGACGCAGTTTGTGTGGGTTGAGATGGCTGTTTAATCCTTGGCGAATGCCCCAGGTTTCCATTCGTTTTTGAATAGAACGATGAGTGAGACGATTTCCCTGCTGGCTCACAAAAAGGGCGTCATCTTTAGGATTAAATAAAGGGCGTACTTTCAACCATTGCTGAATTGCATGAGAAGCATAACGTCCAAAAGGCACAATACGTTCTTTGTTTCCTTTACCAATCACTCTCACTTCACGTACACGTGTGTTAATGCTATTGAGGTTTAAGCCTTGCAATTCAGATAAGCGAAGCCCTGAACTATACATTAATTCCATCATGGCACGATCGCGCAAATCAATGGGATCTTTGCTGTCATTTGAAAGCAATTTTTGGACCTGTTCAGCATCAATATTTTTCGGTAAATGCTTGCCTTGTTTCGGCGCAGAGATGCCTGTTGCCGGATTCACTTTCATTTGCCCTTGTTGCACAAGATAGCTGAAAAACTGACGCAGAGCAGATAAGCGTAATGCCAAGCTCTTTTCTTTTAAACCGTGCTTTCGACTTTCCGCCAAAATAAGACGAACCACACTTGGATTCACTTGCTGCCAGTGCTGAATACCTTTTTCAGACAAAATCGCTAAAATCGCATTCAGTTGATGTTGATAATTGGTGAGAGTATGTGGGCTTACTTGGCGTTCAATTCTCAAGTAATCCCAATATTGATTGAGGAGCGTATGCATTAGAGAGTTAATTCAAACAAACTTTTTTTCGTGTTTAGCTTAAATCCTTCGCGTTCTAAGATATTCTGTTGAGTTTGGCTTAATTCCGCTACTAAACGGTTGGATTGTGTATAACGGACAAACTCTTTAGCTTTAGAAATAAGGGCTGCATAAATCTCGGTTTGATGTTTATCTTCTTTGACAAAAATATCAGTTAATTGCCAATAGCGTTGTAGTTGTAAAGAAGATAAGCGAGGGTAAAGTTGAACAAAACCAACCGCCTGTGCGTTTTCGTTTACAGCAACAAAAAACATGCTTTCATTAAAACGTATACGATTCGTAAGAAAGGTTAAAGTGCGGTCAGGATTTTCACTCATTCCGTTGGCAAGTCGATAGGCTTCAAAGAGTGGAGCAAGCACTTCTATATTCCATTGTTCGGCTTTGAAAATTTTCATTGTTACCAGACCTATTTTCCGTTTATTTATAAAATTGGTTATTTTTTATCGGTTCCGTACAGTAGATTGTAGCTTTTTAGCACAAAATAATCATCATTTCCCCAAAAAAATTTTCAAAATGTGATTTTGCACAAAGAAATCTGCCTAAAGTTTGGTATAGTAAACACACTTTTTATTTATTCAATATGGAGAAACAAAAATGGCACGTCGTCCTTTAGTAATGGGTAACTGGAAATTAAACGGTTCCAAAGCGTTCACCAAGGAATTAATCGAAGGATTAAAAGCAGAATTACATGATGTAACAGGTTGTGATGTGGCTATTGCCCCACCCGTTATGTATTTAGGTACGGCTGAAGCGGCACTATCTGGTTGTGGTTGCAGCTGTGGCGGTAAAAGTGTGATTCAGTTAGGTGCACAAAACGTAGATATCAATGTGAAAGGTGCATTTACTGGTGATATTTCTAGCGAAATGTTAAAAGATTTTGGTGCAAAATACATCATTATCGGTCACTCTGAGCGTCGTACTTACCACAAAGAAAGCGATGAATTCGTAGCGAAAAAATTTGGTGCATTAAAAGAAGCTGGTTTAGTGCCGGTATTATGTATTGGTGAAACTGAGGCTGAAAACGAAGCTGGCAAAACGGAAGAAGTATGCGCGCGTCAAATTGATGCAGTCATCAATGCATTAGGTGTAGAAGCATTTAATGGTGCCGTGATTGCTTACGAACCAATTTGGGCAATCGGTACGGGTAAATCAGCAACTCCAGCACAAGCTCAAGCTGTTCACGCATTTATCCGTGGTCACATCGCAGCAAAATCACAAGCTGTAGCAGATCAAGTGATCATTCAATACGGTGGTTCAGTAAATGATTCTAACGCAGCAGAATTATTCACTCAACCGGATATCGATGGTGCATTAGTAGGCGGTGCTTCACTTAAAGCGCCTGCGTTTGCGGTAATCGTAAAAGCCGCGGCAGCAGCGAAAAATTAATTTTTTTTGCTTTAAAGAAATAAAAAAAAGAGCGGTTAATTTTGACCGCACTTTTTGTTTTTGATTAATGCTGATTACGTTCCCACAAATCAGCATACTTCACAAAGGTGGAATGAGCGGAAAGTACTGCAAGCAGGAAACCTTGTTTTCCATCTAAGAAACCGGCTTTTAAAATGTACATTTTGACAAAGCAACCAATAGCATGACTGACACCTTGCCACAATGTCGCTTTTTTCCCTTTGGCTTGGCGTTGGTCAGCCCAAGCTTTGGCGTAGCCTGCAGATTTCACCAAATAGTGATGAATGCTTTTATAGGTGAAATGCTCCAGATCGCCAGTTAATTTCTGTACTTTTGTATTTTCAGGATAAACCACTTTTTCATGTACTAGTGAATCATTGTACCCGGCGTAGTTTGTGCGATATAAACGCACCACATAATCTGGATACCAACCTGAATGGCGAATTTCGCGCCCAAACACTTCACTCACACGAGGAATATCATAAACGGTATTTGGCGTATCTTGTTGAACTGCTTGTTGAATGGATTCTCGAAGTTTTGGTGTGACGCGTTCATCGGCATCTAGCCACAAAACATAATCACTAGTGACATATTGCTGTGCACGTTGGCGTTGTTTGCCAAAACCCGGCCAATCAGGATGTGAATAAAATTTTGCACCATATTGTTCAGCGATTTCTTGGGTGTTATCAGTACTGCCTGAATCAACAATAATGATTTCATCTACCCAATCTTTTACAGTATCAAGACATTGAGCAAGATCTGCCGCTTCATTTTTGACAATCATGGCAACGCTAATTGTTGGCATATTTTGATCCTTTTTTTGCTATACTAGCCGAAGTTTTTGTAAGTATAACCGAATTTATTTTATGTGGCGTTTTTTTTATACCTGCCTGATGTATCTAATTCAGCCTTTTGTGCTGTTATTCATGTTACTACGAAGTTTCAAGGCTCCGAATTATCGCAAGCGTTTAGGTGAGCGATATGGTATTTATGCGAATCTTGTTAAGCCTGCAAAAGATGGGATCGTCATTCATGCTGCATCGGTAGGGGAAGTGATCGCCGCTACGCCGCTAGTAAAACGTATTCAGAAAGACTATCCGCATTTACCAATCACATTTACAACGGTCACGCCAACAGGCTCTGAACGCGTAAAAGCTGCGTTCGGGGAAACTGTGACGCATTGTTATTTGCCCTACGATTTACCTTGTGTCATCAATCGTTTTATTGATTTTATTCAACCTAAAGTATTCATTGTCATTGAAACGGAACTTTGGCCAAATTTGATTGATTGTTTGGCTCATCGAAATATTCCTTTCATTGTGGCGAATGCTCGCCTTTCTGCACGTTCAGCCAGACGCTATGGCAAAGTCAAACAATACTTGCAGTATATGCTTTCTCAAATCAGCTTGATTGCACCACAAGATAGTATCAGTGGAAAGCGTTATTTAGAGTTAGGTTATGAGAAAGATCGTCTGCAATTAACTGGCAATATTAAATATGATCTTGTGGTCAGTGACGAATTACTTAAAGACATTGCAACACTTCATGAGAGCTGGGCGAAAGATCGTCAGATTTGGATTG
>JAHZCF010000070.1 GCA_019423005.1 Haemophilus sp. | reverse complement strand
GCTTCCCCATGTGAGAGTAGGACACCGCCAGGTACTGAATGTAGAACCCCGAGCTAAAGAGCTTGGGGTTTTTGTTTATAGATTTTTATTAAAAATTATATAGAATGATCTCAATTTTTATTTCTCAATATAAACCATGAAAAACTTTAGATATTTTGCGCAACGTTATGTTGATTGGGTTATTCGATTAGGTCGAGTTCGCTTTTCTTTACTTGGTATTGCTATTCTTGCGATTTTAGCTATCTGTATACAAATCCTATTAAGCACGCTTCTTAGTGACGGTATTCACTGGAGTGACATTGCTCGCTCAATTACTTTTGGTTTATTTACCGCTCCTTTTGTTATTTATTTTTTTACGCTGCTTGTTGAGCGATTAGAACGTTCCCGTTTAGAACTCTCTAAAACGCTAGCTCGATTGGAAAAAAATAGCCGTGATAAAAGCACCTTACTTGCAACGATTAGTCATGAATTACGTACGCCTTTAAATGGGATTATTGGTCTTAGCCGAATTCTATTAGATGATAAATTAACAGAACAACAACAAAATTACCTCAATACAATTAATCTAAGTGCGGTCAGTTTAGGACATATTTTTAGTGATATTATTGATTTAGATAAGATCGACTCCAAACGCATTGAATTAAATATTCAGCCTTGCGATTTCCATTCACTACTTAATGATTTCTATAATTTTGGCACCTTGATGGCAGAACAAAAGGAGCTAAAATTTTCTTTAAAACTGGATGATAATTTACCTAATTGGCTTTATCTCGATCGTGCTCGCCTTAGCCAAATTCTTTGGAATTTAATTAGTAATGCCGTCAAATTCACTGACAAAGGTGAAGTCACCCTAAGGGTGCAGAAAATGCAAGATAATCAGTATCAATTTAGTGTTACTGATACGGGGGCAGGAATTGCACCTTGTGAATTAGATAAGATTTTTACCATGTATTATCAGGTTAAAGATAATATTCACCGTTCTGCAGGAAGTGGCATCGGTCTTGCGATTTCTAAGAATCTTGCGCAGTTAATGCAAGGGGATTTAACGGTTGAAAGTGAATTGGAAAAAGGTTCAACCTTTTACTTAACGATCATTGCTGAACAAGCGCAAGCTCATGAAGGAAATGCAGAAAAAGCTATGCAGCATCTTTCTATTTTATTAGTAGAAGACGTTGAATTGAATGTGGTTGTGGCCAAAAGCATTCTTGAAAAGCAAGGTCATTATGTTGACGTTGCCATGAATGGTGAACAGGCTATCCAATTATTTGAGAAAAATACTTATGATATTGTTTTTCTTGATATTAAGTTGCCAGATATGTCAGGTTTTGATATTGCATACTATCTACGTAAAAACTACGAAGAAGGGATTTATGATTTTCTCCCACCTTTAATTGCCTTTACAGCGAACGTGATGCACAGTGAAGAAGAATATCAAGAACAGGGAATGGATGGCGTATTGCGCAAGCCCCTTTCTTTGGTTGAATTACGTCAGTGCTTTAAAACTTTTTTAGGCGATGATATTGAATGTATCTCTGATGAAGAGGAAACTCCTCAAGTTCAAGAAGGCATCAATATTTCACTTATTGAGTTAATCGGAAAATCTCAAGCGAAAGCTAATGTGGCGTTATTTAAACAATGGATGCCAATTTATTTAGATGAATTAGAAACAGCTTATGAGGATTATCTAGCAAACACAGATATGAAACAAAACGTGTCAGATGTCGCACATAAAATTAAAGGTGCAGCCGCGTCGGTAGGGCTTGTTAATGTTCAAAATATCGCAAAACAGGCTCAAGATACCTCATTGCCAAATTGGACATTGGATATTGCTTCATGGATAAAGCAACTCAGTAATGAATGGCCTCAAAATGTAGCTGAATTAGAAGCGTATTTAGAAAAGTAATTCATGACCCGTCATTTTCAAATTTTGATCAGTGAGAATATGCCGTCTAATTTGCTGGTAAATACCTTGATCATTAATGAATTCTCTAAAATTCAAAATCTTCTTGGACAAGAGTTTGAGACGATCTTGTTTGATGCGCGGAAAGGTATCCATTTAGAGGCACTAGCCATTGCGGCTGGCACATTGAAAATGAATGGTTCCTTAATTTTATTGCTATCAAATTGGGAGAAACTTCATTCTCAAATAGATGACGATAGTCTTCGTTGGTCAGGTTCACTTGAGGCAATTGCTACGCCAAGATTTATGACATATTTTAAGCATTGTATTCATAAATATGGCTTCTCCATCCTTTATCATCAAAATGATTTAAAATTTGACCGCACTTTTCAGCAATCATTTGTCAATCACAACGCGACCTTAGATCAGCAGAAAATCATTGAGCAAATCTTACAAAAAGAATCCGAGCTCTACTTTCTGACTGCCAAACGAGGAAGAGGGAAATCAGCTCTAGCAGGCTTATTAGCGAATCAACTGGATACTAAAATTTACCTCACCGCACCGAATAAAAGTGCGGTTAAAATTTTGGCTGAATTTTCACAAAAAGAGATTATCTTTATTGCACCAGATGAGCTTTTCCTTGCTTTGCAAAATGATCCTTCTTTTTCTGAAAATGCTTGGCTTTTTGTTGATGAGGCGGCAATGTTGCCGATTGCTCAACTTACCGCTTTTTCTCATCATTTTAAGCATATTCTATTTACGACTACCATCCATAGTTATGAGGGAACCGGGCGAGGTTTTGAGCTTAAATTTAAGCAAAAAATTAACCGCACTTTTTCTGACTTTGAGCTTATTGAACCGCTACGTTGGTCTAAAGATGATGTTTTAGAGGCGTTTATTGATGAGCTTTTATTATTGAATGTAGAGGATGATTTTAAACAAACGCCATACGATAAAAGCAAAATATGCCAAATCACTGAACGCTCACAAGAGGAAATACTTTCTTCATTGCCCCAATTCTATGGCTTGATGACATTAGCTCATTATCGTACATCACCATTAGATCTACGGCGATTATTTGATGCCAATTCGCAGTGTTTTTTTACCGCTGAAAATGAACAAGATTTACTAGGTGCAGTTTGGGTATTAAAAGAAGGCGGGATTGAAGATGTAGCCCTCATTGAAGCAATTCAGCAAGGGACTAGACGACCGAAAGGAAATCTCGTGCCTCAAGCACTTTGTTTTCATGCTCAACAACAAAAGGCTTGTGAAT
>JAHZCF010000007.1 GCA_019423005.1 Haemophilus sp. | reverse complement strand
GACATAACGCGAAGGTTGGTGATTTAATTTATGTATCGGGCACGTTAGGTGATAGCGTAGCGGGTTTAAATTGGATCTTACAGGATAAAAGTGCGGTCGATTTTGATACTGAATTTTTAGTAAAACGCCATTTTCACCCGACGCCACGCGTTGAATTAGGTCAAGCCTTAGTGGATGTAGCGCATTCATGCATTGATATTTCAGATGGTCTTGTCGCTGATTTAGGACATATTTTAACGAGAAGCCAATGTTCTGCGGAGATTGATTTATCCTTCTTGCCGTTATCTACATCACTCAAAAAAACATATAGCTTAGAAAAAGCAGAAGCGTTTGCATTAAGTGGCGGGGAAGATTATGAGCTTTGCTTTACGGTTCCTGCAAATAAAAAGGCCGAGATTGAAAAGTTGTCTCAATTATTAAATGTACCTTGTACTTGTATCGGGAAAATCGTTCCGCAAAATAACGATCCGATTACTTTTTTTAAAGATGGACGTATTATCAATTATCAAGCGCCCTCTGGTTTCGATCATTTTAAGGATAAATAATGAATAGTTCACCTCTTGATAGAGTTAGCTTAAAAAATCCAGTTCATTTACTTGCATTAGGTTTCGGTTCAGGACTCATTCGTCCTGCACCGGGTACATGGGGAAGTTTAGCCGGAACGATTTTAGGTTCGGCATTATTAGCTTGCCTTGGACTAAAAATCTTCTTAATTTTGACTGCACTTTGCTTTACGCTTGGCTGTTATCTATGTCAAAAAACCGCAGATGATATGGGCGTTCATGATCACGGCTCCATTGTTTGGGATGAATTTGTTGGGGTATTTATCGTGTTAGCCGCGATTCCAACTTTATCATTACCTTGGATTGTCATTGCCTTTGTACTGTTCCGTTTCTTCGATATTTTAAAACCTTATCCCATCCGTTATTTTGATCAAAAACTGGAAAGTGGTTTTGGGATTATGGTGGATGACGTTTTAGCGGCAGTTTATGCTGTTATCGTGATTGCGATATTACGTATTGTAGGGTTGCCATGCTAAATTTGATGATTATTCATCTTGTGGGGTTACTTTCTCCCGGCCCTGATTTTTTCTATGTCAGCCGAATTTCTGCCATGAGTTCCCGTCGAGAAGCCATTAGTGGCGTGATTGGGATTACCATTGGTGTATTAATTTGGGCTACGGCTGCCGTTTTAGGACTTGCCATTATTTTTGCCACTATGCCAATTATTCAAGGCATTGTGATGATGCTTGGTGGAGCCTATTTAGTTTATCTCGGCATTAAAATGGCAAAAGTAAAAAACAATGCGGTTTTTGATGAAAAGCAGAATGCAAATGTGCCAAATCAATCAACCTTAACGAGCATTATGAAAGGCTTATTAGTCAATTTATCTAATGCTAAAGTTGTGATTTATTTCAGCAGTGTGATGTCATTGGTTCTAGTGAATATTACCGAAATATCACAAATTTTGACCGCACTTGCCGTAATTACCGTAGAAACCTTTTTATATTTCTACATCATTTCGGTGCTTTTCTCTCGTTCTGTTGCAAAACAGTTTTATAGCCAATATAGTCGCTATATTGATAATGCAGCAGGGCTGATTTTTATTTTCTTCGGAATCTATTTAATTTATAGTGGCGTTCAACACGCTTTAATTTGATTAAAAAAGGACAAAACATGACATTAAAAATTGCGATCGCCGGTGCTGGCGGAAGAATGGGGCGTCAATTAATTCAAGCCGTACATGATGCAGAAGGAACAGAATTAGGTGCTGCTTTTGAGCGTAAAGGTTCCTCTTTAGTTGGTGCAGATGCCGGCGAGCTTGCAGGCATTGGTGCATTAGGTGTCAAAGTATCAGATGATTTAAATGCAGAAAAAGACAATTTTGATTTGCTTATCGATTTCACCCGTCCAGAAGGCACCCTTGAGCATATCGCATTTTGTGTTGCTAATAATAAAAAGATGGTAATTGGTACCACAGGTTTTGATGATGCTGGCAAAGCCGCAATTCAAGCTGCATCAGAAAAAATTGCCATTGTATTTGCATCCAACTTCAGCGTAGGGGTGAATTTGGTGTTTAAACTATTAGAAAAAGCCGCCAAAGTGATGGGCGATTATTGCGATATCGAAATCATTGAAGCACACCACCGCCACAAAGTGGATGCACCATCGGGTACCGCACTTTCTATGGGCGAACATATTGCGAAAACCCTTGGTCGTGATTTGAAAACGCATGGCGTATTTTGTCGTGAAGGCATTACAGGCGAACGCAAACGTGATGAAATTGGTTTCTCTACCATTCGTGCCTCTGATGTAGTGGGTGAACATAGTGTATGGTTTGCAGATATCGGTGAGCGCGTTGAAATTGCTCATAAAGCATCAAGCCGTATGACTTTTGCCAATGGCGCAGTGCGTGCAGGTAAATGGTTAGAAAAACAATCTCACGGATTGTTTGATATGACAGATGTGTTGGATTTGAATAATTTATAAAGAGTAGATAGGATTTTTTAATTCACTTATTAAATAACGATCCGTACATGTTATGTGTGGATCGTTATATTTATGTATGGTAAATATTTAGTTTATAAATATTGAATAGGATTATTACAGTTTATCTGTGGGATAATTATTTAATAATTTTTAACCAAAAACTAAGAAAAAAAGAATGAATCAGAATATTGTAGATATTATATATTTTAATAATGAATGTATTATGACTATTACTTTCCCATATGAATGGGATTATGAAGGTATGGAATATATACAAGATAAAATAAATTTATATTTACATTATGTAGAAAGCGATCAAATTTATAATAATTACCCAAGTTTTAAAGTAGACGCTGTTCGTTTTAGAGTAGTGTATGACAGTAGATTAACAAAAGATGCTGAGGTGTTTTTAAATAATTTAGGTTCTGCATTAAATAATATTAATGTGTTATTTGATTATTTGTCTACTAATGAAATAGAATAGATAAACCTTTGCTAGCTGGATCTAATAAGTTTCTAGATTGCAATAAAAACTAATCAGTTAATTGAGCAAAATAGTAATAATGATGCGATTTATAATAACAGTAATAAAACTTTTAATAATAGTTTCTTTGGGAATGTTGCTTTTGTATGTTATGGAGTGCATACAATATGGTGAAGTTAAGAGCTTTATTGATTTTCTAAAGACAACTTATCCTTATTCAATTTTGGCCGTTTTAGTGGGAATGTTGGCGAAAGAGAAAATAGATCATTAATATAGAGATATGTTATAAAATTTGCATCTTATAGTTCTATTTCCAAATCACTTTCCACCCGACAACAACACAGTAGAATCTCATTAGGTTGAATAAAGGCAAGGGGCGCTTCGGCGTAAGATACCTTGCCTTTTTTGATCTTCACGCGGCAAGAACCACAATAACCTGAACGACATTGATATTCATGGTGGATTTGATGTTGTTCTAAAAAGTTAAGCAGAGAAGTTTGGTTATCGAAATCTAAGGTGATTTGGCGCTGAATAAGATGGATTTTCATGCAATAAAATAAAACAAAATTTTGCTCATTATAGAAGAAAGAGAAGTAAAACTCACGGCTCTTTTGTTGTAATATAGCGAGCTAATATTCATCATAAGGGAAGATCATGCGAACCTTTCTAAAATTAACGTGGATTTCAACCGCACTTTTATTAGCGGCTTGTAGCTTCATTTCAAAAGAGCCAGTTAAGCATATTGATATGTATGTAAAGCCTTATTACGATGCCAGAGATGGGCGACTTGAACAGATTAATGTGAACAAAGATATTGATGCGTTATTACTAAAAAATACACAAAAAGATTTTGAAAGTGCGGTCAATATTATTGAGAAAAAGGTAGATTTTGTTTCTCCGATGACAATGTTTGCACTTTCAGCTCGTGCTTATGATTTTGGCTTACGTGATGAGGCAGTAAAATGGTTTTATCGTGGGCAAAACCGTTTAATTACCGCGTTATATGTATTGGATTTAGATAAATTAACAGTATCGAATAACACAGCATTTGGGCAATTAGTGGGACAGCATGTTAATCCGTATGCGTTCTGTGATTTGAAGAAACAACACAAGGCAGCACAAGATGCGATTGACTGGGCTAAAAATCATCCGTATCAGGCGGTGTTTTTACCTCAATTACCAAGCAAGCATCCAGATAGAAAACAGGCATTAAAAGAAGCTGAAGCAAAACTTGATGCACGTTTAGTTGAGCAAGATCGCTATTTTGCTAATCCTGAAAATAAAGCGAAATGGGAAAAAGAACGCCAAGATAACTTAGTTAATGAACGATTTTGTTGGTGATTTTAAAAAAATTTAAAAATCTTAAGGTTGCTTAAGATTTCATTAAGATTTGTTGTGTTTAATAAGCATCAACAAGGCGGCAATGAGGATAATCCTTCGCTTTGAAACATGATTAATTTATGCTTAATTCTATTTAGGAGAACATGATGAAAAAATTTGCTTTAGCAACCCTTTTAGCTTTATCTACTTCAGCAGCATTTGCTGGTTTTAATGGCAACACTGCACAAGGTGGCTTCCAAGGTGGTGATCAAGGTCAACAACTTACTGTTAAACAAGCATTATCTGCGAAAGATAATTCTATGATTACCTTAGTAGGTAACATCACTCAACAAATTGACGGTGATGAATACGTTTTCACTGATGGCACAGACCAAATCAAATTGGAAATTAAAAAGCGCGTTTGGAATGGTTTAAATGTGGGACCTCAGGATAAAATCCGCGTTTACGGTAAATTGGATAATGAAGCTTTTGAAAAAGCAGAGCTTGAAGTCATTAGCGTTGAAAAAGCGCAATAATTCATATAATTTGAAGTGGTGGGCAAAAGCCCGCCATTTTTTCGTTTTGAGAAAGAGAAAAGTGCGGTCAATATTATGCGAGTTTTATTAGTAGAAGACGATCCTCTGATTGGCAATGGTCTGCAAATTGGTTTAACGAAATCAGGCTTTATTGTAGATTGGTTTACCGATGGTCAAAGTGGATTAAATGCCTTAATCGGGGCACCTTATGATGCGGTGGTATTGGATTTAACCCTGCCTAAACTAGATGGTTTGGATGTATTAAAACAATGGCGTTCAAATAATCAAGATGTGCCTGTATTGATTTTAACTGCGCGTGATACATTGGATGAACGCATTAAAGGCATTCAACAAGGTGCCGATGATTATCTTTGTAAACCCTTTGCCTTAGCTGAAGTGGTGGTGCGATTACAAGCACTAATTCGTCGTCGTTATGGGCAAGTTAAACCACAAATTGAGCATGGCAATGTAAAACTCGATCCTGCTCAACGTAAGGCTTGGTTGAGTGAAGATGAAATTACATTAACCGGGCGTGAATATAAATTACTCGAACTTTTTATGCTGAATAAAGAGCGAGTACTTTCTCGTGCGACTATTGAAGAAAAACTCTCCAATTGGGATGAG
Organism: Haemophilus sp.; assembly: GCA_019423005.1. Taxonomy (GTDB): domain Bacteria; phylum Pseudomonadota; class Gammaproteobacteria; order Enterobacterales; family Pasteurellaceae; genus Haemophilus_D. The sequence goes on along the minus strand of JAHZCF010000007.1, from coordinate 2,792 downwards.
GAATTAAGTAGTGGTGCATTGGACGTACATATTTATAATTTACGTCAAAAACTAGGTAAACAATTTATTCGTACTGTACATGGCATAGGCTATGCTTTAGGACAAGTTAATGAAAAATAAACGACTAAGTTTTCGTCTCTTAATCGGTTTAAGTTTAACCGCACTTTGTGTGTGGTGCATTGCCACAGCTGTTGCATGGACAGTCGTCAAAAAAGAAGCTAAAGATGTGTTTAATGCACAACAAGTGCTTTTTGCTGAGCGTTTGGCGACGTCTGATTTGAAAAATGTCTTATTAGATGAAAATGCTAACTTTCCACGTGGTGGATTTAAACCACAGAAACGTCATTACGATAATGATGCTTTAGCTTTCGCCATATTTTCTAACAAAGGCGAAAGACTATTAACCGATGGTGATAATGGCGACAAATTTATTTTTCAAAATAAGACGGGTTTTAGCAAAGAACATATTTTAGATGATGACGATGAATGGTTGATTTATTGGCAACCTGTTGGTAATGGTGAATTGGTGATCGCCGTTGGTCAAGAGTTGGAATATCGCGAAGAGTTGGTTAATAAAATCGTGTTTGGCCAAATGGGAATTTGGTTTGCCGGTTTGCCGATATTATTAGCTGTTGCCTTTATGGTGATTTATCGAGCCTTAAAACCGATTAATCGATTGAGTCGAAACGTACAAGCTCGTCGCCCTGGTGATGTATCGTTATTAGAAGCTGATGATGTGCCAACAGAGATTCTACCGTTAGTCCAAAACTTAAATCAATTTTTCACTCGTACCAGTGAGCAGTTGGAACGGGAGCGCCGCTTTGTTTCTGATGCAGCACATGAATTACGTAGTCCATTGGCGGCATTGCGTATTCAAACGGAAGTCGCACAGTTGGCTGGCGATGATGCACAAACACGTGAAATGGCCTTAGCGTATTTAACCCAAGGTATCGATCGGGCAACTCAATTAATCGAACAGCTTCTTACACTTTCCCGATTAGATAATCTTAAAGAATTAAATCATCAGGAGCCTATTCATTGGTCAGAAATTATAACTTCACTTATCGGTGAGTTATATTTCAGTGCACAGCAACGCCAAATCGAATTGCAGTTTGCTCATCAAGGTGAACCTGCTGTTAAGCAAGGGCAGCCATTATTACTTGCACAAATGCTACGAAACTTATTGGATAATGCCATAAAATATTGTCCTCAAGGCACTCAGGTGCGTGTAATTTTACAGCCTCGTAAAATTCTTATTGAAGATAATGGCGGTGGTGTTGAATCAGAAGAATTAGCAAAATTAGGGCAGCGCTTTTATCGTCCTGCAGGACAAAATGAAAAGGGAAGTGGGCTTGGATTATCTATTGTGGCAAGAATAGCAGAATTGCATCACTATCGTTTCCGATTAGAAAATATTGAATCCAACGGACAAGTTAAAGGTTTGCGAGCTATCATTGAGTTATAAAAAAAAGGGCGTTAATTTACGCCCTTATTATTAAAACATTCCACCAATTAATTCTAATCGACCTTTCTCAACTTTAATTTCTTTGGCAAATTTCTTAATCAGCATTTGTTTCATATCACTTTCATCCAAGGTGTAAACTGGCATCCGACTTAATAAGGCTGCCACACCATCGCTTAATAGCGGCATAACATCTTGGAGTTGATCCATCACACTATTCGGTTCGCCAGACCAGCGTAAAATTCTCAGATTTTTTAAATAGAGCGCCCCTTCTTGGGCGTTATATTCTGGAACAGCATCAAAGGTTAAATGTAATTTAGCCGGATAGGTTTTACCGGATAAACGAATAAGCGTATCAGCCAAACCACTCATTTCAACACGATTACTTTCAGTTTGCCCGATTTGAGTCGCTAAATCTTTCAGTGCGTAATCCACAGAAAATAATCCTGGAATACCGAGTTTGTCATTAATCGTACCTTTTTCACTTAAATACTGGTTAATTTGTTGCTCGCTGATGCTAAAAGGGGAAGCTTGTACAGATAGCGTGCAGAAACCTAATGTTAGTACGGTAAGCACTTTTTTCAAAAAATGCATATTTTTCTCCTTGATTGAAAAAGAATAAAAATTTTGTAGAATGTATCGTTTATCTTTTCAATACACAATAAAAATTTAAGTAGAGACTATGACTACGTCACTTAAAGACTATGTGCAAAAGCTTCTTGAAGAACATCGTGGAGAACGCGTTTTCCGCTTTGAATATTTAGGAAAACATTATTGGTTAAAACAGCCTGAACAATTAAAAGGGATATGGTTATTATTAAAACCATATCCAAAACAACATTTTAAAGAAGAGTGTGAAATACTACAGCATCTAAATAATATTGGTGCACCAGTACCTAAATTATGCGGTTTCGGTGATGATTATTTAGTATTGGAGGATGCAGGGCCAACATTAAACATCTGGCTGAATGATGAAACATTGTCTTGGGCAGAAAAATCACATATTTTGCATTCAGCGATAGAAATATTGATTAATCTTCATCAACGAGGCATTATTCACGGTCGTCCAGCTATACGAGATATCGCATGGAAAGATGGTAAAATTAGTTTTATGGACTTTGAATCTCATTCAAAAAGCCATAATGAACATTGGTTGATTACACGTGATATGCTAGCATTTTTAGACAGTTTATGTCGTGTGAAAGACTTAGATGATGAAAAGCTTAATGAATTATTTGATTATTATAAATCTCACTGCCCGACAACTTATTGGGTTGATATGTTGTCATATGTGAGAAGATTTCGTTGGCTTTATTATCTTTTACTTCCG
>JAHZCF010000069.1 GCA_019423005.1 Haemophilus sp. | reverse complement strand
CTGATTTCCCAGTAGATGGCAGAGAACTCAACCCAATGTTGCAAGATGTGGGCTTAATTTTCCACCCACCATTACTTTATATGGGATATGTTGGTTTTTCTGTTGCCTTTGCCTTTGCGATCGCCTCATTAATGACGGGTAAATTAGACTCAGCTTGGGCTAGATGGTCACGTCCTTGGACGATCGCAGCTTGGGTGTTTTTAACACTCGGGATCGTGCTTGGTTCTTGGTGGGCATATTATGAGTTAGGCTGGGGCGGCTGGTGGTTCTGGGACCCAGTAGAAAACTCTTCTTTAATGCCTTGGCTTGCGGGAACCGCATTAATCCACTCTTTAGCGGTGACTGAAAAACGTGGCTCTTTTAAAGCTTGGACTGTGCTTTTAGCAATCCTAGCTTTCTCACTTTGCTTATTGGGTACATTCTTAGTTCGTTCCGGTATCTTAGTATCAGTACACGCCTTTGCTTCAGATCCAACACGTGGTTTATATATTCTAGCTTATTTGGTTGTAGTGATTGGAGGCTCTTTAACCCTGTATGCTTACAAAGGCAACCAAATTCGATCACGTGATAATGCAGAGCGCTATTCTCGTGAAACGTTATTATTATTAAATAACATCCTATTAATGACCGCACTTTGTGTGGTGTTCTTAGGAACGTTATTGCCGTTAGTTCACAAACAATTAGGTTTGGGATCTATTTCGATCGGTGCGCCATTCTTTGATCAAATGTTCTTGATTATTATGACTCCATTTGCTTTATTACTAGGTATTGGGCCGTTAGTAAAATGGCGTCGCGATCAGTTCTCTGAAATTCGTACACCGGTTGTTGTGAGTGTCATTGTGATGGCGATTGCAGGTTTTGTGTTACCGTATTTCCTCCAAAATAAACTCACCGTCAGTGCTGTGCTTGGCACCATGATGTCCGTCATTATTGTGTTACTGAGTCTCTACGAAATGAAACAACGGGCAACACACCGCGAATCTTTCTTTAAAGGTATAACCAAACTTTCTCGTTCCCATTGGGGGATGATTTTGGCTCACCTTGGTGTAGCGATGACCGTTTGGGGAATTGCCTTTAGTCAAAACTTTAGTGTAGAACGTGATGTGCGAATGGCTGTGGGGGATACGGTACAGATTGCTAATTATGACTTTAAATTTGCTGGCGTGAGTGATGCAAATGGTCCTAACTATATGGGCGGTAAAGGACAAATCGACATTTCAAAAGCGGGTAAACCGGAAGCAACATTATTTGCTGAAAAACGTTTTTATACCGTCAGTAAAATGCCAATGACGGAAGCGGCAATTAATTGGGGCTTTACTCGCGATCTTTATGTCGCCTTGGGTGAAAAAATAGAAGATAACTCATGGGCGCTTCGCCTTTACTATAAACCGTTTATCCGTTGGATTTGGATTGGTGGATTGTTTATGGCATTAGGTGGCTTGCTCTGTATATTTGACCGTCGTTATCGTTTTAGTCGATTAGTTAAACAGTCTTAATTGTAATAAGGGGCTTATTGCCCCTAGAAATAGATGTAAATTGATAGTGTTATGAATAAAAAACTACTTATCCCACTTATTGTTTTTCTTGCCGTGGCGGCAGCTTTTTTAGTTCAGTTAGGACGCAATGCGCAAGGTGATGATCCAAAAGCGTTAGAATCTGCGCTTGTGGGAAAACCAGTGCCACAGAAAACATTAACGGATTTATTGGAAAATAAAACCTACGGTAATGAAATTTTCCAACAAGGCAAACCGATTCTCTTGAATGTGTGGGCAACTTGGTGTCCAACTTGTTATGCCGAGCATCAATACTTGAATCAATTGGCTAAACAAGGTGTAACAATCATTGGTATCGACTATAAAGATGAATCACCAAAAGCTGTAAAATGGCTAAAAGATTTAGGCAATCCTTATAGTCTTGTGCTTAAAGATGAAAAAGGTTCTTTTGCATTAGATTTGGGTGTTTATGGCGCACCGGAAACATTTATCGTTGATGGTAAAGGTGTGATTCATTATCGCTTAGCGGGTGATGTGAATGAACGCGTTTGGAATGAGACCTTAAAACCGATTTATGACAAACTCGCGGAGAAACCATAATGAAAAAATCATGGCTTTTTTTAACCGCACTTTTTGTGAGTATCTCGGCGACAGCTTCCATTGATGCATTGAATTTTGCTTCACCAGAGCAAGAAAAGGACTATCATCAATTAACACAAGAATTACGTTGTCCACAATGTCAAAATAACAATATTGCCGATTCGAATGCAACTATTGCTGTAGATATGCGTGGCAAAGTGTTTGAATTATTGCAAGAAGGCAAAAAACGAAGTGAAGTTGTCGATTATATGATTCAACGTTATGGCAATTTTGTGACTTATGATCCACCAATGACGACGTCAACAATCATATTATGGATTGCCCCAATTTTGTTAGTGTTGATTGGCATTTTATTTGTATTTAAACGTAAATCGAAAAGCCCAAGTGCGGTCAATTCTGACGCGATTTTAGATGACGAAGAGAATGCGCGTTTATCGGCTTTACTCAAAGAAAAGGATAAATAATGAATTTTGCATTAAGTATTATTGCGCTCACTTTAGTGGTGGCATTGATTTGTTTTTATCCCTTGTTGCGTTCTGTTAAAGCGAAAGAAGATACAAAGCGTGATGAATTAAATAAAGCGTTATATTTTTCTCGTTTGCAAGAGATTGAGCAAGATAATCAACAGGGTTTAGTTGAAAATGTTGAACAACTCAAGCAAGAGCTACAAAAAACATTGTTGGAAGATATTCCTCAACAAGAAACTCAAGCTATTGATAAAAATGCCCCAAATTACGGTAAGTTGTGGTTTGTTTCTGGTTTATTAGGTTTGGCCATTATTGCTGGTGCAGCTTATTTCCCTTTGGGATCTTGGAAAGCCGAAGATATGATGGAAAAGACATTGGCAAAATTACCTTATTTCTTTGAACGGATCAAAGAAGAAGACACAAACCCAATGACAGATGCAGAAATGCAGCAATTTTCGACCGCACTTCGTTTGGATTTACAAAAAACACCAAAGGATGCTAAAAAATGGTGGTTGTTAGGTCAGGTAGGGATGAATTTAGGTAATGGAAAATTAGCCTTTGATAGTTACCAACAAGCGAATAAGCTTGAGCCGGATAATTTAGATTATAAGCTTTCTTATGCGCGTATGTTAATGTCTTCTGAAGATCAAACGGATAAACTGAAAGGTAATCAGCTTTTACGTGAGATTATTCGTCAAGATCATTCTAATCCTGAAGCATTAAGTTTACTTGCTTTCAGTTATTTTGAAGGTGAAGATTATAAAATGGCGGCAGTAACCTGGGCAATGATGCTACGTTTATTGGAACCAGATGATCCTCGCGTGCCAATGCTTGAAAAGAGTATTCGTGCTGCACGTGATGCCCTTGCTTTACAGGAAGAAGAAAAAGCAAAAAGCGTCACACCGGAGAAATAATGAAACCTCAATTATTAGGTTTTCACCATATTGCGATTATTGCTTCGAACTATGCACGTTCGAAGCATTTTTATATGGAGATTTTAGGGGCAAAACAGCTAAATGAAACTTATCGGGCAGAACGAGATAGTTATAAATTAGATTTAAGTTTTCCTGATGGGAGTCAAATAGAGCTATTTTCTTTCCCAAATCCGCCTCAAAGAGTAACCAGCCCTGAAGCTTGTGGTTTACGGCATTTGGCATTCAAAGTAGAAAATATTGATGAGTATGTAGCTTATCTTTTTGAAAATAGCATTGATAGTGAACCAATTAGGGTTGATGAATTAACGGGAATGAAGTACACTTTCTTTAGAGACCCAGATTATTTACCTATTGAGTTATACGAAAATAATTATTAACGTAGAAAATCAAATTATTATGAGTCATATTAAGAAAAAAATTGGGATTTACTCTTTTTGTATTTTAGCATCGTCAGTTGTTTTAGCCGAAGGTAGTAGTGTTGTATATGCAACAAAGGTAAAAACGCCTGAAAATAATCTTTCAGTTAATGTTTCTGAAAGTAATATTTCTGAAACAGTGAAATATATTGATGGAAAAGGGCAAAGAAGTTTAGATCCTAAATCTGAAAAAGATATGGAAGAGCTGGCTAATAGCGTTGAATTTGAAGTATATAAATTTAATGAAGTTGCGGCATCCAAAACAACGTTTCTTTCACCCGCGGGAATCTGTAGCGGTTTTAAAAGTACAGATGGTGTAGATGTAACAAATTCTAGTAATTATTACATTAAGCCAAATGATGCAAGTGAATATTATGGAAGCGTATTAGGGGCAACAATTTATAAACAGGGCGAAACGAAAACTTCGCAGTATGTGCCTGTTTATGCAATAAAGAATGCCAATGTAGCGAAATACATTGAAAATAACGAAGATCCGAATGTTAGAAGAAAAGCGAACGAACGGATCAAAGAAGGCAGAGAAACACTTAATAAAGTGGTTTGTGATAAAAGGTAGCGTTATGAAAAAATTAATTTCTATTGCAGCTCTATCTGTTTTAACGGCTTGTACAGCTCCACAAGAGGCATCAACTATTGGAAATGGTGCTGCAGCGTACGATATGAATACCGTGCAGGATTATAATGCTCGAGTAACAAGTGGTAATACGGTAAGTGCTCGAGAAAAAGCGAAAGTTGCACAAAGAGATAGCGTTCCAAATGAAATGAATGCGAGTGATCATCGTTCTAAACATACAGGTTATTCTCGCATTCCTGTAGCAATAATGCCTAGTGTCGGTGTTGGTTATTGTCGTCACTGTTGGTAATTAAATCACTAAAAAATTAACCGCACTTGAAAAAGTGCGGTTATTTTTTTGTCTATTTATAAGTCTAAAATTGATTTCACAAAAGGAATGGTCAGGTTTCGTTTAGCTTGCAATGAGGCTTTATCGAGTTGAACTAACGCCTCTTTTAATGTCGCCATATCTCGATCTAGACGAGTAAATATAAAATTGGCAGTCTCATCTGAAAGCATAATGCCTCGCTGATGGGCATTTTGTTTCAATACAGCGAGTTTTTGTTCATCGCTGAGTGGAATCAATTGATAACTTTCTCCCCATTTTAAGCGAGAAGCCAGATCTGGTAATTTAACGGGCAGAGCAGTTGGAGATTGCTCAGCACTGACAACCAATAAGGTTTTGCCATTGGCTTTGATACGATTAAAGAGATCAAATAAGGCGATTTCCCATTCTGAATTTCCAATTACCGAATGCAAATCATCTAAACAAACCAATTCTTGCTGCTCTAAATTTTCAAAAACAGCCGTGGAGAAATATTGTGATTTGCTTAATGGAACATAAATCGCACTTCGTTGTTGCTGAATATATTCATTACAGAGTGCGCGTAGAAGATGAGTTTTTCCGACGCTTTGGTTTCCCCAAAGGTAGAAGAATTGTTGCTGTAAATCAGTCATATTTTGACGCAAAGAATTGAGTAATAATGCATTATTATCACTATAAAAATTCTCAAGCGTTTCATCATCAATTTGATGAATAGGTAAAGAAAGTTGCTGATTCACGGATTAATGAGTTGATTTAAAATAAAAAAGAAAGGGCTAAATGTTCATTTAACCCTTTTGTTTGGGAAGTTTTATTCTACTTCATTTTTTGCTTTTGGCAAAATCAAGTTCAGTACAATCGCGACGATAGCGCAAAGGCTGATACCTTTTAGGGAAACAGCATCGCCGACGTTGACAAACATATTACCGATCCCGAAAGTCATCACCACAGAAATGATGCAAAGGTTGCGAGGTTCAGTTACATCCACTTTACCTTTAATTAAGGTACTCATCCCGACAACGGCAATCGAACCGAATACTAACATCATAATGCCACCCATTACGATGGTTGGGATAGTAGAAAGGAATGCACCTACTTTACCACAGAAGGAAATTGCAATTGCCCATACTGCAGCCCAAGTCATAATATTTGGATTAAAGTTGCGAGTTAGCATTACAGCACCCGTTACTTCAGCATAAGTGGTATTTGGTGGACCACCTACTAATGAAGCTGCAGCCGTTGCGACACCATCGCCTAATAAGGTGCGATGTAAGCCTGGTTTTTTAAGGAAATCTTTACCTGTTACAGAACTGATTGCCATAATACCACCAACGTGTTCAACGGCTGGTGCGATAGCAATGGGTAGCATATAAAGAATGGCTTCTAAATTAAATTCTGGTTTGGTTAATTGAGGTAATTCAAACCATTTTGCGTCTAGAACAGGTTGGAAATTAATTAACCCTAGGAATAAACAAACCACATAGCCAGCAACAATACCAAACATAATTGGAATCAGTTTCATCATGCCTTTGGCAAATACCGCAACAGAAAGGGTAGTGACCAAGGTAATCATCGAAACTAATACCGAATGCTCATAGCTATATGCACTGTTTTTACCTAATGCCATATCAACAGCAACTGGTGCAAGTCCCATACCAATAATGATAATTACGGGCCCCACAACAACAGGCGGGAAGATTCGTTCGAGTGCAGCACTGCCGCGTAATTTCACTAAGGTTGACAGTGCGAAATAGACGAAACCTGCGCAAGCAAGTCCACCCATTGTGGTTGGAATACCCCAAGTTTGTACGCCATATTGAATAGGCGCAATAAAGGCAAAAGAGGAGGCTAAGAAAATAGGAACCTGTTTACCGGTACAAAGTTGGAAAAGTAGCGTACCGATACCTGCGGTAAGAAGGGCTGTATTAGAATTTAATCCAGTGATTAAAGGAACTAATACTAAGGCACCAAAGGCAACAAATAACATCTGTAAACCGACAAACGCTTGTTTGCCCATGCTTTGCACCTCAACAGGTGCGGTTGTAGTTTGATTACTCATTTAGTTTCAACTCTCGGTTTGAATTAACTGAAAGTGCGGTCGGTTTTAATGCTTTTTAGCTTTTGTGTTTTCACGCACGGAAAAAAGACGGCCATAAATGCCGTCTTATTAAAAGGGAATTATTTCGTCCCAAAAATCTTATCGCCCGCATCACCCAAGCCTGGAATGATGTAGCCTTGTTCATTTAAGTGATCATCAATCGATGCACAATAAAGTTCGATATCTGGATGCGCTTTTTCTAATGCTTTGATCCCTTCAGGTGCCGCGACTAATACTAATACTTTGATATGTTGGCAACCTTTAGCTTTTAATAGATCAATTGTAGAGATCATTGAACCACCGGTTGCAAGCATTGGGTCCACAACGATAGCTAAACGTTCTTCTAAATCGCTCGCGAGTTTTTGGAAATAAGGGACAGGCTCAAGGGTTTCTTCATTACGATAAATCCCAACCACACTGATACGAGCACTTGGAACATGTTCTAATACACCATCCATCATACCAAGGCCAGCGCGTAAAATTGGCACAACAGTGACCTTTTTGCCTTTGATACGTTCGATTTCGACTGGGCCATTCCAACCTTCAATAATCACTTTTTCTGTTTCAAGGTCGGCAGTGGCTTCATAGGTGAGTAAGCTACCTACTTCAGTGGCGAGTTCACGGAATTTTTTGGTATCAATATCAGCTTCGCGCATCACGCCTAATTTATGTTTAACAAGCGGATGTTTAACTTCAACAAGTTTCATTCTTTTCTCCCTTTTAAAAAACAAATCGGAGAATTCTATATCAGAAATATTGAATTTCCTAGTATTTTTATTATGACAGTTCGGTATAAAAACAAGGATAAAATTGACCGCACTTTGCTATTAAATACATCCACCACAGCTCCCACAGCGCCAATCTTCCTTATTCACTGCTTGATAAAATGCTCTCATGGTTTCTTCTTCTAAGGGAATATTATGCTCAATAAAGACATCGGAAAGCCAATCGATATTTTCCACAATCCAATCATCTTCCATTAAGCCTTCTCGATAAAGTTCATCTTCGGGATCCATGAAATTATAAATATTATTTGTTCCCATATCTTTATCTCGACGTTCAATTGGCAGTACCACAGGTAAACCGAGATAACTAATATCCCAATGACCTAGACATAGCGTATTGCCTTTTGATGACCAACTAGCGTTGAATGGATTGTCACTCATGTTGAAATGTTATAAGAAAAGTTGAAAAGTAGAGAAAGTATAGATCTAAAGACGAATTTAATCATACTTAAAAGAAGGTAAATGATTTGATGAAGATCAAAGTGCGGTTAGAAATTTAACTAATTTTTCACAAATAAAAAGCGGCTAATTGCTTAGCCGCTTTTGAATAATAATAGATTAAATTATGCTGCTTTTTTCGGTTTAAAGAAAATCATCGTAAAGATTTGCCAGAAGAAAGCGAGAGCACCGAAGATGAAGACAACGTCGCCACCGAAACGAACCCAACGTAGGGTATCGAATAGAGGTTGTTGCATAAATTCTTCACTACGAGCATACCATAAGCCTTCAGAGATACTTGCATACCCTTGAATAATACCAATTGGTAGTAAGCTTGATACGATCATTAATACTAAACCGCCATTTAATAGCCAGAAGCCCCATTTCATTAACTTATCGTTAAATGGTGTATCTGGACGTAAATAACGAGCGATTAAGAATACGAAACCTAATGCTAAGAAACCATACACACCGAATAATGCGGCGTGAGCATGAACGGCAGTGGTGTTCAAGCCTTGGATATAATAAAGCGAAATTGGTGGGTTGATTAAGAAACCAAATACGCCAGCACCTAACATATTCCAGAACGCTACGGCTACGAAGCAGTAAAGAGGCCATTTTAAGCGTTCCATCCAAGGTGTTTTTTGTTGCATTTCCCAGTGTTCCCAAGCTTCATGACCTAGTAACACTAAAGGTACCACTTCAAGCGCAGAGAATGATGCACCTACAGCAATAATTGGAGTGGTTGCACCTGCGAAGTATAAGTGGTGGAAAGTACCAGGGATACCACCGATTAAGAATAACGCCGCTTCAGTAATGGTTGCCACAGTTGCAGTACGACGTGAAACTAAACCTAAACTTACAAAGATGAATGAGAGTGCCGCTACAGAGAATACTTCAAAGAAGCCTTCTACCCATAGGTGAACTACCCACCAACGCCAGTATTCCATCACAG
>JAHZCF010000068.1 GCA_019423005.1 Haemophilus sp. | reverse complement strand
CTTTTGTTTCAAGCACTTTTTCCTGTAACGCTTTTACATCGGTTGCACCACATTTCTCATTAATATTAATTCCGTTAGGATCAGTACCAATTTCAATCACTTCTGCACCTAACTCTCGTAATACATTTGGCGCAATATGATAAGTCGCTCCATTTGCACAATCCACCACGATTTTATAACCATCTAAACCAAGATGTGCAGGGAAAGTACTTTTACAAAATTCAATATAACGTCCTGCGGCATCACTGATACGGCTCGCTTTACCTAAATCAGCAGACTCCACGCAATCCATTGGCTGATCAAGCATGGCTTCAATCGCTTCCTCAATATCGTCTGGTAATTTTGTACCTTGTGAAGAGAAGAATTTAATCCCGTTATCATAGTAAGGGTTATGAGATGCCGAAATCACAATGCCTGCTTCTAAACGGAAAGTACGAGTTAAATACGCTACAGCTGGGGTTGGCATTGGGCCGGTAAATGCAGCAGTTAAGCCAGCGGCAGCCAAACCTGCTTCAAGAGCAGATTCCAACATATAACCTGAAATACGAGTATCTTTTCCGATTAATACTGTGCGAGAACCTTGTGAAGCTAAAACCTTACCCGCTGCCCAACCTAATTTCAATGCAAAATCAGGCGTGATTGGATAAGTACCCACTTTACCGCGTACGCCATCTGTACCAAAATATTTACGATTTGCCATATTTATTCCTTAATAAATTGAATAATTGATGTTGCAGAAATCATTTACTCTACAACATATAAAATCTGTTACTTTCTTACGCCTGTTGCGTTGCTTGCCATACTTTCAAAGCATCTGCCGTTGCAGCCACATCATGTACGCGTAAAATTGTCGCACCATTTTGTGCAGCAATTAATGCGCCAGCTACACTTCCCACAACACGTTCAGTTACGGGTTTATCTAATACGGCACCAATCATCGATTTACGTGAAAGCCCTGCTAAAACAGGATATCCACTTTCACAAAAGTGAGCTAACTGCTGTAAAAGCTTATAATTATGCTGTACAGTCTTACCAAAACCAAAGCCCATATCCCAAATGATATTTTCTTTAGCGATTCCCGCTGCTAAACAAGCTTGAGTTCTATCGTTTAAAAATTGATAAACATCTTGGACTACATCATCATAATGCGGATTAGTCTGCATTGTGCGCGGCTGTCCTTGCATGTGCATGATACAAGTTGGTAAATTCAACTGTCCTGCTATTTCGAGTGCACCAGGTTCACGTAAAGCTCGAATATCATTGATTAAATCCACGCCGACCTTAGCTGCTTCTTGCATAACAATTGCTTTAGAGGTATCCACTGAGATCCAACAATCAAAACGTTTTTGCACGGCTTCAACAAGAGGTATCACTCGTTGCAACTCTTCACTTTCAGGCACTTCTTCTGCCATTGGTCGAGTTGATTCCCCGCCAATATCAATAATTGTTGCACCCTCTTTGAGCATTTTTTCAACTTGAAATAATGCCTTGTCTAGACTAAAAAACTGTCCGCTATCTGAAAATGAATCGGGCGTGAAATTCAAAATTCCCATAATTTGAGGGAATGATAAATCTAGACATTTGTTATTAGCGTAAAGTTTCATAAAGTGCGGTCAATTTTTAAATCAAATTTTAAAGGCTAGATTATAACGGAATATAGTGATGAAAAGAATGACATTATAAATAAAAAAAGCCTTCCTAATTAGGAAGGCTTTATTCTTACTCTTCAGAATCTTCTGAATGATTAACCGCACTTTCAGTTGCGTCTTCTTGCGGCTTAGCTTTCGGGCTCGTATCTTTGTTATCTTCCCAACCAGATGGTGGTGTAACAGGTTCACGATTCATTAGCTGTTTGATTTGTTCTTCTTCAATGGTTTCATATTTCACTAACGCATCTTTCATGGCGTGAAGAATATCCATATTGTCGATCAAAATCTGTCTTGCTCTCGCATAGTTACGATTTACAATCGCACGAACTTCTTCATCAATTGCATGTGCTGTTTCGTCAGACATATGTTTTGCTTTCGCCATTGAGCGCCCTAAGAATACTTCGCCTTCATCTTCAGTATAAAGAATCGGACCGAGTTTATCTGAGAAGCCCCATTGGGTCACCATATTACGTGCAATATTGGTTGCCACTTTAATATCGTTAGATGCACCAGTCGAAATATTTTCTTCACCGTAAATCAAATCTTCTGCTAAACGTCCTGCATAAAGAGTTGAAAGTTTACTTTCTAATTGTTTTTGGCTGATACTAATTTGATCACCTTCAGGCAAGAAGAAAGTCACACCTAATGCGCGGCCACGAGGAATAATCGTGACTTTATGTACAGGATCATGTTCAGGCACTAAGTAACCAACAATGGCATGAGCTGCTTCATGGTACGCTGTTGATTCTTTTTGTTTATCCGTCATGATCATTGTTCGACGTTCAGGTCCCATATTGATCTTATCTTTGGCTTTTTCAAACTCAAGCATCGATACAGTACGTTTATTGCTACGTGCAGCAAATAATGCCGCTTCATTAACCAAGTTCGCTAAATCCGCACCTGAATAGCCTGGTGTACCACGAGCAAGTGTCATTGCATCAACATCATCAGCCACAGGGACTTTACGCATGTGAACTTTTAAAATTTGCTCACGACCTTTCACATCAGGTAAACCCACAACAACTTGACGGTCAAAACGGCCTGGACGAGTTAATGCTGGGTCAAGTACATCTGGACGGTTCGTTGCTGCAATAACGATTACGCCTTCATTACCACCGAAACCATCCATTTCAACTAACATTTGGTTAAGAGTTTGCTCACGCTCATCGTGTCCACCACCTAAACCGGCACCACGTTGGCGACCTACGGCATCAATTTCATCAATAAAGATTAAGCATGGTGCATTTTTCTTCGCTTGCTCGAACATATCACGTACACGAGAAGCACCAACCCCCACAAACATCTCCACAAAGTCAGAACCTGAAATAGTAAAGAAAGGCACTTTCGCTTCACCTGCAATAGCTTTCGCTAATAAGGTTTTACCTGTACCTGGAGGACCTACCATTAAAATCCCTTTTGGAATTTTACCACCAAGGTTTTGGAATTTTTTCGGTTCACGCAAGAAATCAACTACTTCACCGACTTCTTCTTTTGCTTCATCGCAACCTGCAACATCCGCAAAAGTCACTTTGATTTGATCTTGGTTCAGCATTT
>JAHZCF010000067.1 GCA_019423005.1 Haemophilus sp. | reverse complement strand
CTTTACGGCCACCACCTTCAGAAAGTAAACCAGAGTTACTATCAATGGTTTTTTCTATGATGTTTGGAGGAAGTTCAAGTTGACGTTCTGGAACATCAGAAAGTGCAGCTTTCATATAAGCGACCCACGCCGGCATTGCGGTTTTTGCACCCGCTTCACCTTTACCTAATACGCGTTTATTATCATCGAAACCGACATAGGTTGTGGTGACTAAGTTTGCACCAAAACCTGCATACCAAGCCACTTTCGCACTATTAGTGGTACCGGTTTTACCACCGATATCACTACGTTTAATGCTTTGAGCAATACGCCAGCTGGTACCTTTCCAACTAAGTCCTTGCTCACCATAAATCGCCGTATTTAATGCACTACGAATTAAGAAGGCTAATTCACCACTAATCACACGAGGTGCGTATTCTTGTTTCGCTGCACCGTCTTTCGCATCCGCCATTAAATCAACAGAACCGTCATTTAATGCTGATGTTTGAAGTTCTGGTAAGTCAGGTACATTCTCAGGTTGCTGATCGCCCTCACCTTCATCTGTATCGGTGTTGC
Source organism: Haemophilus sp. (assembly GCA_019423005.1). Lineage (GTDB taxonomy): Bacteria > Pseudomonadota > Gammaproteobacteria > Enterobacterales > Pasteurellaceae > Haemophilus_D. The sequence continues at coordinate 13,887 of JAHZCF010000067.1, read as the reverse complement.
TATTACCTTTAGCGGATTTTAGGTTATCAGGGTTAGCCACTTCTGCGACATCTTTAAAGCCATCAATTTTATCTTTGGTTTCACCATAAATCACAGGAATGTCATTACAGGTAATACAAGCAATTTTCGGGTTCGCAATAAATAAATCTTTACCGGTATTATCTTGAATTTTTTCGATAAGATAAGGATCAATTAAGAAACCACCGTTATCAAATACCGCGTAAGCACGCGCCATTTCCAATGGCGTGAAGGATGCCGCACCTAATGCAAGCGCTTCACTCGCAAAATATTGGTCACGTTTGAATCCAAAACGTTGTAAGAAGTCAGCTGTAAAGCCAACACCTGCGGTTTGTAGTGCTCGGATGGCAATCATGTTTTTAGATTGGCCTAAACCCACACGTAAACGCATTGGACCGTCATAACGATCAGGTGAGTTTTTCGGTTGCCACAAAGGTTGTCCTGGTTTTTGGATAGAGATAGGACTGTCTTGCAATACGCTTGAAAGGGTTAAACCTTTTTCTAACGCAGCGGCATAGATAAATGGTTTAATCGAAGAACCCACTTGCACTAAAGATTGGGTTGCACGGTTAAATTTACTTTGTTCGTAACTAAAACCTCCCACCATAGCTTCAATTGCACCATTATCGGAGTTTAATGAAACTAATGCAGAGTTAGCGGCTGGAATTTGACCTAAAATCCATTCACCGTTATCACGTTTACGAATCCAAATCTGGTCGCCCACTTTAACCGGTGCTCTTCCCGCCCAACGCATTGCGTTTGAAGAAAGCGTCATCGTTTCATTATTGGCTAAAAGTAATTCTGCACCATTCTTACCTAATGCAGTTACCGCTGCCGGAATGAATGGTTCTGAATCAGGTAATTTTTTCAAGAAAGCGACAATGCGTTCATTATCCCATGGGGCTTCACCTTTTTTCCAAAGTGGTGCACCGCCACGCCAGCCATGACGCATATCATAATCGATCAAGTTATTACGTACGGCTTTTTGAGCTTCCGCTTGATCTTTTGAAAGTACTGTCGTGAAGACTTTATAACCTTTGGTGTAAGCATCTTCTTCACCAAAACGTTTTACCATTTCTTGACGAACCATTTCAGTCACATAGTCTGCACGAAACTCAAATTTAGCACCGTGATAGCTTGCTACAATGGGTTCTTTAATCGCTGCATCATATTCTGCTTTTGTGATCTTGTTTTCATCCAACATTCGGCTTAAAACCACATTTCGACGTTCTTCCGCACGTTTTGGCGAATACAGTGGATTCATGGTAGAAGGCGCTTTTGGCAAGCCAGCAATGATCGCCATTTCAGAAAGCGTTAATTCATCTAAGTTTTTACCAAAGTAGGTTTGTGCGGCAGCCGCGACGCCATAAGAACGATACCCTAAGAAAATTTTATTTAAATAGAGTTCTAAAATTTCTTGTTTACTTAAGGCATTTTCAATTTCAATGGCCAATACCGCTTCGCGAGCTTTACGAATAATGGTTTTTTCTGGAGTTAAGAAGAAGTTACGCGCAAGCTGTTGCGTAATGGTACTTGCCCCTTGCGATGCACCACCATTGTTGACGGCAACAAAAATCGCACGAGCAATACCGACAGGGTCTAAACCGTGATGTTCATAAAAACGGCTATCTTCGGTCGCTAAGAAGGCATCTTGAAGACGCTGAGGCACATTTTCTAATTTCACTGGAATACGGCGTTGTTCACCGACTTCACCGATCAATTTGCCATCAGCCGTATAAATTTGCATCGGTTGTTGTAACTCGACGGTTTTTAGGCTTTCTACCGATGGTAAGGAGGATTTTAAGTGAAAATACAGTACACCACCGGCGACTAACCCCAGTATACATATCGTAAATAGGGTACTTAATATTAATTTTGCGATCCGCATCGTAAAATTCTCTCTGGTTTAATGAATATTCAAAAAATCAAAATTATGATTTTGGCTGCTAAGTATAAAAGATTAATCCCTTAAAGAATAGGAAAGAATATGGGAATTGCTCATAGAAAGCAGCGAAAACAACAAATTGGTGTGAGTAAACAACAAGATAACCTCTATTTTGTTTGGCTAGATGAATTCAACAAAGTTCAATCTATTTGCTTGAATGGACAACAAAAGGACATTTTTTCCCAGTTATTGCCTCATTTACCACAAAAAACGAACCAATGTTGTTTTATCGGCGCCATTTCACCCCATTTAACTTGGTCTAAAACGCTTATTTTACCGCAAACACTCAATGCTCAGGAGTGTGAGCAACAATGTCGTTTCATTTTGCAAAAAGAATTACCGATTCCGTTGGATGAATTATGGTTTGATTATCTGACCACGCCATTAAAACAAGGTTTTCGTTTGGATATCACGGCGATTCGACAAGAAAGCGCTAAAGCGGAATTAGCAAAATATTTGCCGCTAAAATTGACCGCACTTGATTTACTGAATCACAGTATTTTACGCGCATTTTATGTCATTTTAGGGCAAGAGCCGATTAACACTTTATTTTTATATCAAGATCAACAAGGTTGTCTCGCTGTTTGTGAACGCTTACAACAACGACAAGTTTTGCAATCTCAAAGTGATTTATCTGAGCTTTATCAACAATTTATCCAACGCTTTCCCGAAACGATAGAACAGGTTTATGTGTATCAAACGCCAGATATATTGAATTCACGCACGATAGAATCACTGCCTCAGGATTGGCAACGCATCGAAACAGATTTACCTTTCATCGCTTTAGGTAATGCACTGTGGCAAACCGATTTAAAGCTAGTGGATTTATCCTCAAAAACACCCGCACTTTTGCCTCCAATTAATCGGGAGAGTGATGATGTTAAGCCTTAATTTATTGCCTTGGCGCTTAGAACAACATCAAAAGGCTTTTAAGCGCTTTATGTGGCAAGGTTTAATTTGGCTAGCTTGCTCAGTGTTGATTGTCTTTGGCTTGAGTCATCTTAATGAACAACAAGTGTATGTGCTAAATCAGACAAAAGAAAAACTCGCACAAATCACCAATCAAGTCCATAAGAAACATATTCAAGTTCAGCAACTACAAAGTAACCTGAAAGAAATGAATGAGCTGACAGAAATGGATACAGAATATGTGTATCGGATGCTTAACTTATTAAGTGAGTTACCATTACAACAAGGTGAGTTAGATGTATTTACGCTCAATGCTAAGCAAGTTGCCCTTTCTGGCATGACGGAAAATCAACAAGAATTTGAAGCGATACATCAATTTCTTAAACATCATTTTACAGAGGTTAATTTGACCAAGTTTCAACCAGTGCAACAACAGTTATTCTTTCAATTTGATATTCAGTTATTGGAGTCTGAGCAATGAAGAATCTTATCGATGAGATTGTTCAAAAAACTGCACAAGGTTGGTTGGGGAAATGGCTTCGATTATCTCAAATGGTGCATGCTATCTTTTGGTTGAGTGCACTAAGTGCGGTCATTTTTTTACCTGTTTTTCGTTACGTTGAAAATAGCAACGAACGACATCGACTTGACGCAGAATTGAGTTTGCAGCAGCAAGAGTGGGATAAACAGGAAAAGATTTTACAAACCTTAAGGCAAAAGTCAGACAGCCGACAACTTTCTCCAGAATTAGCTAATTCTGTATTGCCGATTAATCAGCATGTACAGGCGTTGTTAAATGGGCGACTTCGAGCGTTGGATTTACGTTGGGATTTTTCTCAACATACTTTGTTGCATTTGTCATTGCAAGGCTATTTTGTCGATTTGCAGCAATTTTTGACCGCACTTTTAAATGATGTTCCTACACTTTCTTTAACTCAATTAAACATTGAGAAATTAGATGAAGAGGAAAATGCTTCTATTACATGTGAGTTAATTTTCCAATTAAATAAGGACAAATAATGAAAAAGCTTTTCTTAATCTTGATAGCGTTTTTTTCTGTATCAACATTTTCGCAAGATCCTTTTGATCGTAAACAAAGAGAACAAACTGAATATCCAAAAGAGGGGCTCACCCTACCGCCGGTGTCGGCTTGCGTGTATTCGGAGCCGAGACTGGCGGAGGAACGCCCATTGGCTCAGCTACATATTGTTGGAGTCGTGCAATATGGTAAACAGGCAGAAGTGTTATTTAATGATAATGGGCATATTCTGTCTGTTCAAGTCGGGCAGAGGATTGGAAAAGAAGGCTATTTAATCGAAAAAGTGAGTAAAAACAGCGTGACGCTTCAAAGTTATAAACCTGGGCAATGTGAACAAACGACCTCAATCATAATGAGATTTTAAAATGATAAAGCAGAAAATAAAAACAAAGTGCGGTCAGTTTTTAATGTGTTTTTTGATCCTATGGACAACTTACTCAGCGGCAGAGAATCGCGTATTTTCACTTCGCTTAAAACAAGCTCCCATGGTGGCGACACTCCAACAACTTGCTCTTGAGCAAAATACTAATTTAATGATTGATGATGAATTAGAGGGAACGCTTTCATTGCAATTGGATAATGTAGATTTTGATCGTTTATTGCGTTCTGTAGCAAAAATCAAAGGGCTCTCTTTTTATCAAGAAAATGATATTTATTATTTGGGTAAGCCTTCTCAACATGAGCAATATGCAGAGAAAATGACAGAACCTATGGCAATTAGCGGAGAAAGTTTGCCTAGTGAAATACCTCTTGTGAGTACAACGGTTAAACTGCATTTTGCCAAGGCCTCTGATGTGATGAAGTCCTTAACCACAGGTAGCGGTTCTTTGCTTTCACCTAGTGGCACCATTACCTTTGATGACCGAAGCAATGTATTACTGATTCAGGATGATGCACGTTCACTCAAAAATATTAAAAAATTGATTGCAGAGCTGGATAAACCGATTGAACAAATTGTCATTGAAGCACGTATTGTGACGATTACTGATGAAAGCCTAAAAGAATTAGGTGTGCGTTGGGGTATTTTTAACCCTACTGAGGCAGCACATCGAGTGAGTGGCAGCCTAGATGCGAATGGGTTTAGTCATATCAGTGATAATTTAAATGTAAATTTTGCGACAACGGTCACGCCAGCTGGCTCATTGGCTCTTCAAGTCGCTAAAATTAATGGCCGATTATTAGACTTAGAATTGACCGCACTTGAGCGTGAAAATAACGTAGAAATTATAGCGAGCCCTCGCTTACTCACGACCAATAAGAAAAGTGCAAGCATCAAACAAGGGACAGAAATTCCTTATGTGGTGACAAATGGGAAAAATGACACTCAATCAGTGGAATTTCGAGAAGCGGTGTTGGGATTAGAAGTCACGCCGCATATTTCGAAGGATAATAATATTTTATTGGATTTATTAGTGAGTCAAAATTCTCCAGGGAATCGTGTGGCTTATGGGCAAAATGAAGTCGTATCCATTGATAAACAAGAAATTAATACGCAAGTGTTTGCTAAAGATGGCGAAACGATTGTATTGGGTGGTGTATTTCACGATACGATCACAAAAGGTGTCGATAAAGTACCATTATTAGGTGATATTCCCGGTATTAAGCGCTTATTTAGTAAGGAAAGTGAACGTCATCAAAAACGAGAACTCGTCATTTTTGTGACCCCTCATATTTTGAAACAAGGTGAAAGAATGGAGATGGCTAAAAAAGAAAAGCATTTTAAGCAAGTTGAAAAAGTGAAAAAATAAAGGCGGTCAATTTCTCTTATGTTTTCCCATTTTTTTCAGTTTAGTTGTGTGCATTGCAAGCGATCTATTCATCTAGGTCGAAATGGATTGTGTAGTCGATGTCAGAATCAGATTAAAACTTTCCCTTATTGTGGGCGGTGTGGTTCACCCTTGCAGTATTATGCAATGGGCTGTGGACATTGTTTGAGAAATGAACCCGCTTGGGATCGTATTGTGATTATTGGGCATTATCTCGAACCGCTTTCTTCACTTATTCATCGTTTTAAATTCCAAAAACAGTTTTGGTTAGATCGCAGTTTATCACGTTTGCTTTATCTTGCGGTACGAGAGGCGAGACGAACACATGGGCTCTTGCTGCCACAGGCGATTATTCCCGTACCGTTATATCATTTTCGACAATGGCAACGGGGCTACAACCAAGCTGATTTATTAGCGAACTGGTTAAGTCGCTGGTGTGATGTGCCTAACTGTCATCATGTGGTGAAACGGATTAAACATACCCATACTCAGCGAGGTTTAACCGCGAAAGATCGACGACACAATCTTAAAAATGCTTTTGCAGTGAATACCAAAAAGCCTTTTCCTTATGAACGCGTTGCTTTGGTAGATGATGTGATTACAACTGGTTCAACGTTGGCAGAAATAGCCAAACAACTTCGAAAATTAGGTGTAAAAGAAATTCAAGTATGGGGCTTAGCTCGAGCCTAAAATCTGTTAAGGATAGGATTTACCTATATCTATAAAAATAGGAATAAATGTAGAAAAAATTGCCGTATAGGAGTATCATTCCCGATATATTGCATCAAGTATTAGGACTTTATTTATGGAACAAATTTTTATTTCAGATGCTGCTCAAGCACATTTTCGGAAACTTTTAGATACACAAGAAGAAGGTACAAATATTCGTATTTTTGTCGTGAATCCTGGTACTCCTGGAGCAGAATGTGGCGTGTCCTATTGCCCGCCAAATTCAGTTGAGGCAACTGATACCGAAATGAAATACGATACTTTTTCAGCATTTGTAGATGAAATCAGTTTACCGTTTTTAGAAGATGCAGAAATTGATTATGTAACCGAAGAGCTTGGTGCTCAACTCACGTTAAAAGCACCTAACGCAAAAATGCGTAAAGTTGCAGATGATGCGCCTTTAATTGAGCGCGTAGAGTACGTGATCCAAACACAAATTAACCCACAATTAGCCAGCCATGGCGGTAAAATCACGTTAATTGAAATTACCGATGACGGTTATGCAGTTCTACAATTTGGTGGTGGCTGTAATGGTTGTTCAATGGTTGATGTCACCCTAAAAGACGGGGTAGAAAAACAGTTAGTTTCGCTCTTCCCAAATGAATTAAAAGGTGCAAGAGATGTAACAGAACACCAACGTGGTGAACATTCTTATTATTAGTAATCGAAGATAAAAAAGGGCGAATTATTCGCCCTTTTATTTTTTAAGCAGAAGATAATTTCTGTAGTAACCGATCCATGGCTCGATATCCTAGCGCTTCTGCTAAATGAGGTTGTTGTATCTCTTTTTCGCCATTTAAATCAGCAATTGTGCGTGAGACTTTTAAAATCCGATGATAGGCTCTTACTGAAAGTCCAAGCTTATTCAGTGCATTCTCAAGGAATAATGCATCTTTATCTTGTAATTTACAGTCCCGTTCAATTTCTTTGCTTGAAAGATACGCATTGATTTTACCGGCTCGAGCAAGTTGAATTTTCCTCACTTTTAACACTTTTTCTCGTACTTGTTGGCTTGTCTCACCTCTATCCCCTGTATTCTGTAAGCTACCTTGCGGCAGAAGAGGTACTTCAATGGATAAATCAAAGCGATCTAAAAATGGCCCTGAAAGGCGATTTAAATAACGCATCACTTGCTGAGGCGATGTGCGGTTATGTGTTCCGGTATAATGCCCTGTTGGACTTGGATTCATCGCTGCAACTAATTGAAAGCGAGCGGGAAATTGGATTTTTGCATTGGCACGCGAAATAATGATTTCTCCACTTTCTAAGGGTTGTCGTAGAGCATCCAGTACTTTACGCTCAAATTCAGGTAGTTCATCAAGGAAAAGTACACCATTGTGTGCAAGCGATATTTCGCCTGGTTTTGGAATGGTTCCTCCACCCACTAAGGCTGGTAATGAGGCACTATGATGTGGTGCTCGGAATGGTCGTTGTTTCCAGTTATGAAAATTTAATTCATTTTGTACTAAACTCGTAACCGAAGCGGTTTCAATGGCTTCTAAATCGGTCATTTCAGGGAGCAATGCAGTGAGACGACTTGCCAACATGGTTTTACCTGTACCAGGAGGTCCTAAAAAGAGCAGATTATGCTGACCTGCAGCCGCAATTGTTAGTGCTCGTTTAGCATGTTGCTGACCAATAATATCGGTCAAATCCAAGTGATTTTTAGCTGAAAATCCGACCGCACTTTCTTGTGCAAGTAATGAAGCCAAAGGTAATTTTTCTTGATTATTTAAGAATTGCACGACTTCTAGCAGATTTTTAGCGAAATAAGTCTCTTGCTCTGAGACAAGCGACGCTTCATTGGCATTTTGATAAGCGATAATGGGGGCGCGTTTGGCTTTTTGTGCCGCTAAAATGGCAGGAATGACACCGTGTACGCCACGTAATTCCCCCGTCAAGGCGAGCTCGCCAACGAATTCAAATTGTTTTAAACGGCTACCGTCGAGTTGATCCGATGCAGCTAAAATACCGATTGCAATAGGTAAATCAAATCTCCCTCCTTCTTTAGGTAAATCAGCCGGTGCAAGATTGACGGTGATGCGTTTGGCAGGATATTTGAACTGCGCATTCATTAATGCACTTCTGACACGATCTTGCGCTTCTTTTACGGTTTTTTCGGGGAGGCCTACTAAGGTAAATCCAGGCTTTCCGTTACTTAAGTGTACCTCAATAGTAACAAGAGGGGCTTGTACGCCCATTGAGGCTCGGCTGTAAACAATAGCAAGAGACATTCAGATTCCTTAAAGTGCGGTCGAAAATAATCAGATTTTCGCACTATAAAAAAAGCACAGAATGAAATCATACATCCTATGCTTTTTTTGCGATCTTGATCGCAGAAATTACTTTTTCTTTATCAAAAATTACGAAAAAAGTGGTGCAAACCAACTATCTAGTTTGGCCGCTAATTTATCAATGCCAATTTTATTTTGTGCAGAAAAGGCTTCGACTTGAATATCACCTTGGAAGGGTAAAATCGCTTCACGTACCATTTTGACTTGTTTGCTACGCGCACTTTGGCTGAGTTTATCCGCTTTAGTTAAAAGTAACATAACCGGTAAATTAGCAGAAACTGCCCATTCGATCATTTGTTGATCAAGATCTTTTAAAGGATGACGAATATCCATCAGAACAACAAGCCCGCCTAAACATTCGCGTTTTTGCAAATATTCCCCGAGGGATTTTTGCCATTCGATTTTCATTTTCTCAGGAACGGCAGCATAGCCATATCCGGGTAAATCCACTAGTTTACAATTCGGCTCCACCTCAAAAAGATTGATGAGCTGTGTTCGACCTGGTGTTTTAGAGGTTCGAGCTAAGCTTTTTTGATTGGTTAATGCATTAAGTGCGGTCGATTTTCCTGCATTTGAACGCCCAGCAAAAGCAATTTCAATTCCTGTATCTTCTGGAATGGAACGAATATTGGGGGCGCTCGTAAGAAAATGCGTTTTATGATAATTCAGTTTAATTTCAGACATAAGTATTCCTTTCATCAATTGACCCTAGCATATCACAAATAGAAAAATTGCTGAAATTATGAGAGAATGAACGTTTTGCATGATTTAAAGCCTCTTTAATTATATTAATAACTATGGAATCTCAAGAAAATCAATATCGTTGGCCAAAAGCGGAAGCCATTTATCCCGATAGGCCAGAGCGTTCTTATGCGCTTAAGCGCCTACGTTATCGTCTTCGATCTTTTTTACATCAAGGCTCAATTGTTCACTTTGAGCAATTTATTAATCAGCATCCTTTTCTTGTGACGTTATTAAATGAACATGCAGATTATAGTTATCCGTTAGTTTATCGTTTTTTAGATAAACGTTTTAATAGTAAACAGCGTTTCCAAGCCATCTGCGACAATCTACTTTTTTTACCTGAAAAATTGACTGCACTTTCAGCACCCATTTATAAAACGCCATTAAGTTTTGGTGAAGTGATTCCTGATTTTGAAATGACATTGTCGATGACCACGCACCAACCGATGGAAGGTTATTGGGTATTGGAGTTATGGCATAAACCACGTAATGAATTAGTCTATTTGCTTACTTTTGCCAAACTTGATGAGGCATTGCTTATTTCTGTGGTGCAGGGGCCCAATTTTGGAGGTTCTAAAGAGATGGTGAAGCAACTCACAAAAACGTGCCATGGTTTACGTCCTGCTTATTTGATGGTGGAAACGATGAAAGCATTGGCGAAAGCGTTGGGTTTTAAGACGTTATTGGGCATTCCACAAAAATATCAAAATAAATCACGTTTTATTCAAAGTTCTCATTATGTTGTAGATTATGATGCGATTTTTGCTGAATCAGGTGGACAGTTGAAAGATTATTGGGAATTGCCTTTAGAAATAGATAGAAATCTTGATGATGTGCCGAGTAAAAAGCGCTCCATGTATCGCAAGCGTTATGCGATGCTAGATGATTTGGCTAAATTAATCGAAGAAAAGTTAGGATTGTAAAAGTAAAAAGTGCGGTGAATTTTGACCGCACTTTTTGTTTTATAAGACTTTCAAACAAGCCACAAAATGGCTGTTGTTTTGGCTGGTGAAAGATGGTTTTTGTTTCGCACAATTTTCATCAGCTTTCAGACAGCGAGTACGGAACACGCAACCAGACGGTGGATTAATTGGCGAAGGCAAATCACCTTCAAGCAATTCGATGGATTTATTGCGTTCCAATTTTGGATCGGGAATCGGAACTGCAGACATTAAGGCTTTGGTATAAGGATGTTTGGTATTGTTATATACCTCCTCATCACTGCCTAATTCCATGGCATTGCCTAAATACATCACCAACACACGGTCAGAAATGTGTTTTACCACCGCCAAATCATGAGCGATGAAAATTAAGGAAAGCCCCATTTCTTTTTGCAGGGATTTCAATAAATTTACCACTTGAGCCTGAATCGACACATCTAACGCAGAAACGGGCTCATCACAAATGATCATTTTCGGCTCAATGATTAACGCGCGAGCGATACCGATACGCTGACATTGGCCACCCGAAAACTCATGCGGATAGCGGTTAATCAAGTTGGGTAAAAGCCCGACTTTCAACATCATTGCTTGCACTTTTTCTTTCACTTCTGCAGCACTTAAGTGCGGTTGGTAGATCTTTAATGGCTCAGCAATGATTTCGCCAATATTCATTCGCGGATTGAGAGAGGCGAGCGGGTCTTGGAAAATCATTTGAATGTCTTTACGCGTTTCTTTCCATTGTTTTGCTGATTGTTTTCGTAAATTTTTACCAAGCCACAAGATTTCCCCTTCGCTCGCTTCGACTAAACCGATAATAGCGCGTGCAAGTGTGGATTTACCGCAACCGGATTCACCCACTACACCGAGAGTTTCACCTGCGTAAAGTTTAAAAGACACATCCTTCACCGCTTTTAAGGTTTGCGGTTTGGCGAAGAAAAGGGATTTCTCATTTTTAATTTTAAAACTAACGCCTAAGTGATTGACTTCAAGGAGTAATTCTTTGTTGTTTGAGACTGTCATAGGGTAAATTTCTCCTCGGGTAACCAACAATTACGTAATTGACTGTGATTAAATGTAGTCAGTTTGGGCGCAGTTTGGCATTGTTCGGTAGCAAATTGGCAACGTGGTGAGAATGGACAACCTTTTGGCAAATGTAACAAATTTGGTGGATTGCCAGGAATGGTTACCAAGTGTTCCTCATTGCCGTCTAAGCGAGGAATTGCATCCATTAAGCCAATGGAATAAGGATGAGTCGGATGATAGAAAATTTGTTCCGCTGTGCCGTATTCCATGGTTCGTCCAGCATACATCACCATGACTTGATCGCAAATACCTGCTACCACACCAAGATCATGGGTAATCATAATAATTGCGGTATTAAATTCACGTTTTAACTCATTTAATAAAGTCATGATTTGCGCTTGAACGGTCACATCTAAAGCGGTGGTGGGCTCATCGGCAATAAGTAGTTTTGGACGGCATAATAAGGCCATCGCAATCATCACGCGTTGACGCATACCGCCTGAAAACTCGTGCGGATACATGCCCATACGTTTTTTTGCTTCCGGCATTTTAACGGCATCTAACATTTTCACGGATTCGGCAAAGGCAGTTTGTTTATCATAACCTTTATGCAATTGCAGCACTTCCATGAGTTGTTCACCGATTTTCATGTAAGGATTTAGCGACGTCATTGGATCTTGGAAAATCATGGAAATTTGCTCGGCGCGGATTTTATTCAATTCAGCATTCGGTAAATTAACTAATTCTTTCCCTTGAAAAATGGCTGAACCTTCCACTTCACCGTTGGCTGCTAATAAACCCATTAAAGCAAAGGCCGTTTGTGACTTGCCTGAACCACTTTCACCTACAATACCGAGCGTGCTCCCCGCATTGAGCGTGAAGTTTAAGTCATTTACTGCTGTGACAACGCCATCAGGTGTTTTGAAGCGAACGTAGAGATTTTTTACATCTAATAAAGGATTCATGATTCGCTCCTATCTATCTTTCGGATCGAGTGCATCACGCAACCCGTCACCGATAAAGTTAAAACAAAATAGGGTAAGGCAAAGGAAAAATGCCGGGAAAATTAATAGCCAAGGCGACACTTCCATTTGCGCAGCCCCATCACTTAATAGCGCGCCCCAACTGCTCATCGGTTCTTGTGTACCTAATCCTAAGAAGCTTAAGAATGATTCAAATAGGATGAGTCCAGGTACTTCAAGTGAGGCATACACTGCTACTAAGCCTAATACATTCGGAATAATGTGTTTCAAAATGATTTGGCGACGTGGCACGCCACAAACGATGGCGGCTTCGACAAATTCTTTATTTTTTAGACTGAGCGTTTGTCCACGCACGATACGTGCAAGACCAAGCCAAGCAATGGCTCCGATTGCGATAAAAATTAAGAAAATGTTTTGGCCAAAAAGCGTCACCAACAAAATGACGAAAAACATAAATGGAAATGAGCTGAGAATCTCTAAAAAGCGCATCATCAACATATCTGTTTTACCGCCTACATAACCGGAAATAGCCCCATAAATTGTGCCGATAGTCACGGAAATGAAAGCACCAGCAATACCTACCAATAAGGAAATACGTCCACCGATAGCAGTACGTACCAATAAGTCGCGACCCGAGGCATCGGTACCGAAGAAGTGATAGCCTTCCATTGTTGGTGGGGAGCTCATCATATTCCAATCGGTATCTTCATAGGTAAAGGGGAAGAACCAAGGCGCTACGGTAATAAATACAATAATAAACGCTAGAATAATCAGACTGGCAACGGCCGCTTTGTTGCGGAAAAAACGGCGTTTCGCATCTTGCCAGAGACTGCGGCCTTCCAGTTGCATTTCTTCAATACGGTCAGCCACTTGTTCCACAAAATCCGCATTTTTCTGATTAATCGGCTGAGTACGATAATCTGTCATAACTTGTCCTTAATAACGAATTTTTGGATCGATGATGGCGTATAAAATATCCACAATCGCATTAAATAAAATGGTTAATGTGCCTACTAAAATAGTGAGACTTAAAACTAAAGAATAATCACGGTTCAATGCGCCGTTTACAAATAATAACCCCATACCAGGTAAACCAAATACGCTTTCGATGACCATTGAGCCGGTAATAATCCCTACGAAAGCAGGGCCTAAATAGGTAATCACAGGTAAAAGGGCAGGGCGTAAAGCATGTTTTAAAATGATTCTCGACGTAGAAAGTCCTTTAGCTTTGGCGGTACGAATAAAGTTGGAATGCAGCACTTCAATCATGGAGCCGCGCATGATACGTGCAATTCCTGCAACATAAGCGATAGTTAAGGAGGCTACAGGTAAAATAATGTACATTGCTGAACCGCCATTCCAACCGCCTGCGGGTAACCAACCCAAATAAATGGCAAAAATCAGTACTAAGACTGGTGCGAAGACAAAACTTGGCATAATTACGCCAAGCATTGAGAAACTCATCAAAATATAATCCCAACGGCTATTTTGATTGA
>JAHZCF010000066.1 GCA_019423005.1 Haemophilus sp. | reverse complement strand
TGTCACCTTTTTCACCTTTCGCACCAGCTGCACCAGTGTCACCTTTTTCACCTTTGGCACCAGTATCACCTTTAGCACCTGCTGCACCGGTGTCACCTTTTTCACCTTTCGCGCCGGTTGCACCAGTGTCACCTTTAGCACCAGTAGCACCGTCTTTACCGTCTTTACCGTTTTTACCGTCTTTAACGATAGTTGTAGTAACTGAACCAGTCTCTAAATCAGTAATAGTGATTGTGTGGGTGCCGTCGCCGTTATCAACAACTTCACCAGTGATGCTGCCACCTTTTTCACCAGTGTCACCTTTCGCACCGGTTGCACCAGTGTCACCTTTCTCACCAGCAGCAGTTGAGCTGATTTCAATGGTGGTACCGTTACGTTTAATCTCAATGTTTTTACCTGCATTGATATTTACAGTATTTGATGCTTTAACATCCGCAGCTTTTGTATCACTACCATCAGTAATTTTACCGCCTGAACCAGGAACTGCAGATGAATTTAAATGCCATGAAACATTGTTAACGATATCCGTTACAGTGCTTACATTGGTTAGACGAGAACCAAAGTTCCCGCCAGTTGCCGCATCGCCATTTTCTTTGAAGGTTGCAGAGCCTGCATCGGTTGTAGAAATAGAACCTGTTTGTGCATCTACATTATAAGTAGTTACATTGTTCTCAGTTTTACTTGTTACTTTTAATGCATCTGGAGTTTTAGTAGTCACTGCTGCAGTAGTATCTTTACCGGCTTTTGCATTGATTTTAATTGAACCATCAGCATTAGTTACTACTTCAGTATTGTCACCATTTACGATATTTGCGTGGTATTTAACAACTGTTTTTGCTGGAGTACCTGAGCTTTTGCTAGCTTCAGTATGTTCGATAGTTGCTTTAGTACCATTACCATTTTGGAATTCTACGACGTCATTATTTTTAACATCAGAGTGATTACTGACTTGAGGAGCACCTGTATTCTGAGCAGTGGTGTTACCGCCGATAACCCAATGGTGATTACTTACAGCATCAGCTACCGCATATAATTGAGAGCCGTTAACTGCATCAGTTGAAGTTTTAGAAATACGACCCGCACCTACGTTTTGAATTTGACGTTCTTTATCTTTTGTACCAATGCTTACAACACCATCTAACTTAGTTCCCGCAAAGTCATAGTTTTTGCCTGCAATCTCTAAATTTGCAAATGGAGCTTTATCACCAGTAACAGAACCTGTGCCTAGCGCTACTGAATTTTCATGTTCAGCTTTAGCATTTGAACCAATAGCAACGCTACCTACTTTACTTGCATTTGCTTGCGTACCAGTTGCAATCGCACCATTTTCAGTTGCTTTAGAGTTAAAACCTGTTGAAATTGAACCATGACCAGCAGAGTTTGCACCACTACCCATTGCTAATGCGAAGTTACCTGTAGAAGTAGCAGCAACACCGATTGCTGTTGAATCTTGTTTAGTCGCACTTGATCTATGACCTACAGCGATAGATTCTGCGCCTGATGCTTGAGCGGCATCCGCTGGAGTCATTGAACCGCCGACAGCTACAGAATTAGCACCTGAAGCATTAGCAGACGTACCACCCGCAAATGAAGCAGTGCCTGATGCTTTTGATGCTGCACCCACTGCTGTCGCACGTTCAGCAGAAGCCTCAGAATATCCACCTAATGCCATGGCATTACGAGCGCTAGCATTAGTTTGAACACCAACTGCAACCGCATTATCAACAGTTGCAGTAGCACTTTTACCTGTAGCAACAGTATTAGCCGCAGCTGCATTTGCCAAATAACCAGTAGCAACAGCAGCAGAACCTGTAGATTTTGACTCTTGACCAACAGCAACAGAAGAATCTGCAGTACTATTACTGAATGAACCAATAGCAACCGATTGAACACCAGTAGCCTGAGCACCTGTAGTCAGCGCCAATGCATGGTCTTTGTTTGCTACAGTATCTTTACCAATAGCAATAGTATTGGTCCAATTAGCAGCAGCATTTCTACCAATCGCAATTGCGTGTTGCTGAGAGGCACTTGCATTAGCACCTACAGCAACAGCTTCGCGTCCAGCAGTAGGATTTGGTACGTTATTTGGCGCAACATTAACTGCATCATTAGTTGTAAGATCTGCTGCAGCCATTGCTGATTGAGATACCGCCAATGAACCAATTACAGCCCCCGCAAGTGCGGTCAATTTAACGATCTTTTTAGACTTGGTTTTACCCTTAGCATGCCCAAGTTCAGAAACAGCTGTCCACGTTTGTGTAGCATGATTCCAAATAACTTTAAACACTTTGTTCATGAGTTTTATTCCTTTTTATTAGGATTGTTGAGAAGCTGTTGCGCGGACAACAGCACCAAAAAATTCAGCATCAAAAAGGCGGCGACAACAAATTTAGCCAATAGTTTCCCTTACCCTTCTGGTCAGAACACCTTATTTTAAGCGAACTTTGTATAAAAAGGAAGCATCAAAAAAAAAGATTTATTAAAAATTACAAGCAATTAAGATAAAACACTCCCTTTGTAAATATATGTAAAGATTTACATTAAATTTTATTAAAATATGTAAATAATTGTAAATTTCGGATAAAAAATAAACAAATTTGAAGATGTAAAAAATTCCATCATTTATCTATCCCTTTACGAAAGGGAGGATTTATATCAAACTAAAGCAAGCGAATAAGATTAATTAAGGAAGAAAGGCATGACAATCTGGAAAAAAGCGTTCACGCTTGAACAGCTCAATGAAATGGGGAAACATTGTGCTGTTGGGCATTTAGGCATTAAAATTTCGGCTTATGGTGAAAACTGGATTGAGGCAAAAATGCCCGTTGATCATCGCACCACTCAGCCTTTCGGCTTATTACATGGTGGCGTCTCTGTGGCATTGGCTGAAACCATTGGCTCTTTGGCGGGATTTCTCAGCATAGAAGAAGGTCAAGTTGCCTTAGGATTGGATATCAACGCTAATCATCTTCGCCCAGTGAAAAAAGGTTTTGTTACCGCAAAGGCAACACCAATTGCTTTAAGTCAAAATACCCATGTTTGGCAAATTGACATTCGCGATGAACAAGATAAACTTTGCTGCGTCTCTCGATTAACGCTTTATATCAAACATTTATGATTACAACTCAAAAAATCGGTATCATTTTAGCGAACCTTGGTACGCCTGATGCCCCTCAACCCGCGGCGATCTCTCGTTATTTGTGGGAATTTTTAATGGATCCTCGCGTGGTCGATTTACCTCGTTGGAAATGGTATCCCCTTTTAAAAGCCATTATTTTACCGATGCGCTCTAAACGCATTGCACAAAATTATCAATCTATTTGGACAGAACAAGGCTCTCCCCTGCTTGCGATTACAAAGCAACAACAAGAGGGTTTACAAGCTTATTTGACTGAACAAGGCATCAATGCACAAGTCGAAATTGCCATGACTTACGGCAATCCTTCGATGCAAAGTGCGGTCAAAAATTTACTCAAAAATGAGGTGGAACGCATGATTGTGTTGCCGCTTTATCCACAATATTCCAGCACCACAACAGGCGCATTAATCGATGCTTTCAATCGTGCGATTGCACAAGAACGCAATATTGTACCTTTTGAGTTTATTCATTCTTATCATCTTGATGAAAACTACATTAATGCGTTGGTGGATTCCATCAAAGTGCGGTTAAAACCCGATGAGTTTTTACTCTTTTCTTATCATGGCATTCCATTACGTTATGAGAATATGGGTGATTATTATCGTCAGCATTGTAAACAAACCACGATTGCCATTGTGGATAAATTAGGTCTCACAGAAAACCAATGGAATATGACGTTCCAATCTCGTTTTGGCCGTGAAGAATGGTTACAGCCTTATACCGATCACTTTTTAGAAGAAGCGGCTTCTCAAGGGATTCAAAAAATCGCGGTAATTTGCCCAGGTTTTTCGGTGGATTGCTTAGAAACCTTAGAAGAAATTGAGGTTGAAAATAAAGAGACGTTCTTAAATCATGGTGGTGTGTCTTATCACTATATCCCTGCATTGAATGCTGAAAAAGCCCATATTGAAATGATGGGGAAATTGGTGTTGGATAAGTTGAAGTAGGAAATCTCCCCCCGCCCCCTCTTTACGAAAGAGGGGGAGCTTAATAGCCTCATAAACGTTCTCCGTTCTTAACTCTCTCAAATACTCCCTAAAATATTAAAAGTAACTCATAAAAAAAGCCCCTCTTTTGTAAAGAGGGGTTTGGGGAGATTTAAAAAGAGTTGGGGAGATTTAAAAAATAAACAAAAAGGCGAACCTTTCGATTCGCCTTTTAAGATTCTTATCTAATCAAAGATTAGAAGAATACACGCATACCTACACCGATAGCTCTGTCTTTAGTTTTACCATCGTAAGAATCGTTAACGTACTCTTTAGTAGTCACATATTTGCCTTCTACAAATAATACAACTTGTTTATGAAGTTTGTAGTCTGCACCAAGTAAGAAACCGTGAGTTTTGTCTTTATCAGCTTCGCCTTTCACGCGCTCATATAGGTAGTTACCATATACTTGAGATGCTGGAGTTACTTGATATGCAAAACCTGGAGATACATAGAATTTATTTGTTTTTGCATCATCAAATTTCACATGTGCATAACCAAAGTCACCTGTTAATTTGAAATCACCAAATTTATAGCCTAATGATGCTAAGAAACCATCTACACGGTGTTTATATGTTGCATTAGTTTCAAGGTTAGTGTGACCATAAGCGAAACGCGCATCTAAATCACCTGCTGTGTATAATGCACCGAAACCAAATGCATTTTTAAGACCTGGGGTAAGCGCTCTACCTTTATCATTATGACGTTGACCGAAGTTGTAGTTTGCACTTAATTGTAAACCTTCGATACCTTTATAGTCGTAACGTACTACACCAGTGCCTGAAGTTGGAATATATTTACCTTTTGGAATAAAGCCATATTCATAGTCATTTGCTTGACTTAAATCATCCGCGATAGTTAATTGACGACCGAATGTGATGTCACCAGTCGCTTTGCTACCTAAACCTACGTAAGCACGTTTAGCATAAAGGCTACCGAATTGGTCACGAGATTCTGTATCATCAAAACGGAATTCTAAACGACCTAACGCATAGAAATCGTTATCTAAGTTGTGTTTCACTGTGATACCGAAACGTGAACCTGCGTTACGTAAAGCGGAATTTGCAGTTTTCTTTGAATTACCTGCTGCGTCATACGTTTTAGCATCCGCTTTTTCTAAGATTAAACGAAGAGAACCGTTTAATTCAACTTTAGTACCTTCGTTATCATAAACTACTGCTGCGTTTGCTGCTGAAGCCGCAACTGCAGAAACGATTAATGCTGCTAGTGTCTTTTTCATAATTGTTATTCCTTTTGGTTGTTACCTACGATTTTTGATTGAAACAATTTTTCATAAAAAAGTTCAATCTCCGAAATAGACGTCGCAAATATTACAAAATAAACAAATAGTGTCAATGGGAGGATCTCTTCCAATTTTCTAAAATTGGATCAAGATCACATTTTTTACACAAAAAAGGATGTTTTTTAATCAAAAACATCCTTTCACATCGAACTTTTCAGAATTTTGTCTATACAATGATCGCTCTATTTTGAGCAATTTGTTCTTCTTTTTTATTCATTTCCGAAGAAATAATGAATATTTTTTGAGCAGATTAAGCACATTCCACCGAAAATGAAATCACTTCTTTAATACTTTCTGCGCCTAATGCAATCATAATTAAACGATCGACACCTAAAGCCACACCGGATGTATTTGGAATGCCTGCTTGTAAAGCCCCTAGAAAACGGTAGTCAATTTCACGCTGTGGCAAGCCTGCTTTCTCCCGTAGGCGATTGTCTTTTTCAAAGCGGTATTGTTGTTCGCGTGCATCCGTGAGCTCATGGAAACCGTTGGCTAACTCTAAGCCTTTATAATAGAACTCAAAACGTTCTGCCACACGGCTATCTTCTGGGCTAAGTTGTGCAAGTGCGGCTTGAGAAGAAGGGAAATGATAAACCGCAACAGGCGCTTCTTGTCCGATTTTAGGCTCTACCACTTCACTGAATAGAAATTGCAATAAGGTATCACGATCTTCATCTTCATCTGCCATAAAGTTATGTTTACGTGCCGCTTCCACCAGTTCTTGACGAGTCGCAGATAATGGATCTAATCCTACATATTCTTGGAAGACGAACTGATAACTTAAGGTTTCTGCCGGTTTACAATCGAGGATCTGTTGTAATAAATCATCCACTTCATTCATTAGACGGTACATATCAAAGTGCGGTCGATACCATTCAAGCATCGTAAATTCCGGATTATGGCGATTGCCCGCTTCTTCATTGCGAAACACTTTACCAATTTGAAAGATCGGTCCACTGCCTGCCGCTAATAAACGCTTCATGTGATATTCCGGACTGGTAGAAAGCCAGAGCTTTTTCGAGAGTTCATCAAAAGGGGCAACAAATTCCGTATTAAAGGTGGAAAGGTGAAGATCCGTTACGCCAAATTCACTTAAAACAGGGGTTTCCACTTCTAATAATCCACGTTCAGTAAAGAACTGACGAATATCCGCAATGATTTTGGCTCGCGCCAATAAGTTTTTAATTGAAGCGGAAGGTTGCCATTCTGTTTTTTTATCGCTAAGTGCGGTCATTTTTTTCTCCGTTTTCACCTTTAAAATGAATTAGGCTATTGTAAACAAGAGTGATTTTTAACTCAATAATCCGACTAAATCATTCTTAAACGCAAACGGTTATCATCTATAAATATATAAAAAACTAACTTTTTTGAGTTAGATCACACTTTTGGTATTTTGTCCGTTTATTCCAGAAAAAAAGTTACTAATTTGTAAACAAAAATGGCAGAATGACAACATGCCCCTATTAATTTAGGGCGTTTTATTTTTTTACTTTCTATTGATTGGAGGATATCGTGCAAACGGTTAATGTCGATATTGCTATTGTTGGTGCCGGTGGCGGCGGTTTACGTGCAGCAATTGCAGCAGCAGAAGCAAACCCTAACTTAAAGATCGCATTAGTTTCTAAGGTTTATCCTATGCGTAGCCATACGGTTGCAGCAGAAGGCGGTGCGGCCGCAGTAATTAAAGAGGAAGATTCCTACGATAAACACTTCCACGATACCGTTGCCGGTGGTGACTGGTTATGTGAACAAGATGTGGTGGAATATTTCGTTGAACATTCTCCAGTGGAAATGACTCAACTTGAACGTTGGGGCTGCCCTTGGAGCCGTAAAGCCGATGGTGATGTAAACGTGCGTCGTTTCGGTGGGATGAAAATCGAACGTACTTGGTTCGCAGCAGATAAAACCGGTTTCCACTTATTACATACTCTTTTCCAA
Source organism: Haemophilus sp. (assembly GCA_019423005.1). GTDB lineage: Bacteria > Pseudomonadota > Gammaproteobacteria > Enterobacterales > Pasteurellaceae > Haemophilus_D. Next base: position 64,991 of record JAHZCF010000066.1, on the reverse strand, counting down.
ACATCCATTCAATATCCACAAATTCAACGTTTTGACGAGCACTTCGTTTTAGACATCTTAGTTGATGATGGCCATGCTCGCGGTATGGTGGCGATGAATATGATGGAAGGCTCACTTGTTCAAATCAACGCAAATGCGGTTGTAATTGCAACTGGTGGTGGCTGTCGTGCATTTAAATTCAACACCAACGGCGGTATCGTAACTGGTGATGGTTTATCAATGGCATATCGTCATGGTGTTCCTCTTCGTGATATGGAATTCGTCCAATACCACCCAACCGGCTTACCGAACACCGGTATCTTGATGACTGAAGGTTGTCGTGGTGAAGGCGGTATCTTAGTGAATAAAAACGGCTACCGTTATTTACAAGATTATGGTCTAGGCCCTGAAACCCCAATCGGTAAACCTGAAAACAAATATATGGAACTTGGTCCGCGTGATAAAGTTTCACAAGCATTCTGGCAAGAATGGAAAAAAGGCAACACCTTAAAAACTGCAAAAGGTGTTGATGTGGTTCACCTTGACTTACGTCACTTAGGTGAAAAATATTTACATGAACGTCTTCCATTCATTTGTGAATTAGCAAGTGCTTATGAAGGTGTAAACCCAGTTAATGAACCAATCCCTGTACGTCCAGTTGTTCACTACACCATGGGTGGTATCGAAGTGGATTACAACAGCGAAACTCGCATTAAAGGGTTATTTGCTGTGGGTGAATGTGCTTCTTCTGGTTTACACGGTGCAAACCGTTTAGGTTCTAACTCACTTGCAGAATTAGTGGTTTTAGGCCGTGTTGCAGGTGAATATGCCGCACAACGTGCAGCAGAAGCTCAATCTACAAATCGTGCTGCAATTGATGCACAAGCGCAAGATGTTGTCGCTCGCCTTAAAGCGCTTTATGACCAAGAAGGTAATGAATCTTGGTCTGAAATTCGTGATGAAATGGGTACCGTAATGGAAGAAGGTTGTGGTATCTACCGTGACCAAGAAAGCATGCAAAAAGCAGTAGATAAAATTGCTGAGCTTAAAGAACGTTATAAACGTATTCGTGTTGCAGACCGTTCAAGCGTATTCAATACCGATGTGCTTTACACTGTAGAATTAGGTTACATCCTTGATGTAGCTCAATCTATTGCAAACTCTGCGATTGAACGTAAAGAGTCTCGTGGTGCACACCAACGCTTAGACTATACTGAACGTGATGATGTGAATTATTTAAAACACACCCTTGCTTACTACAATGGCGATGATGCACCGCGTATTGAATACAGTCCGGTGAAAATCACTAAATCTCAACCAGCAAAACGTGTTTATGGTGCTGAAGCAGAAGCGGCAGAAGCGGCTGCGAAAGCTAAGGAGCAAGCAAATGGCTAATTCACCAGTAATGACTGTAGAAGTATTACGCTACAACCCAGAAAATGATCAAGAGCCACATTTAAGCTCTTATCAAGTACCTTATGATAACCAAACTTCTCTTTTAGATGCGTTAGGTTACATTAAAGATAAACTTGAACCGTCTCTTTCTTATCGCTGGTCTTGCCGTATGGCGATCTGCGGTTCTTGTGGGATGATGGTGAATAACAAACCTAAATTGGCTTGTAAAACGTTCTTACGTGATTACAGCGGCCATATGCGTATTGAACCATTAGCAAACTTCCCTATTGAACGCGACTTAGTGGTTGATTTAAGCCACTTTATCGAAAGTTTAGAGGCAATTAAACCTTATATTATTGGTAACGAAGCACCTGCATTAGATGGTAAACCACATCCATCGAAAGAATTGCAAGTAAGCCGTACTAAACAAACCCCAGCACAGCTTGAGAAATATCGTCAATTCTCAATGTGTATCAACTGTGGTTTATGCTATGCCGCTTGCCCTCAATTTGGTTTAAATCCTGAATTCTTGGGTCCTGCAGCGATTACAATGGCACACCGTTACAACCTTGATAACCGTGACCATGGTAAAGCAAAACGTATGTCATTATTAAATGGTAAAAACGGGGTTTGGAGTTGTACTTTCGTTGGCTATTGCTCAGAAGTTTGTCCAAAACACGTGGATCCAGCTTCTGCAATCAACCAAGGAAAAGTGGAAAGTGCCAAAGATTATGTTATCTCAATGCTAAAACCAAAAGGCTAAGGGGAAGAATATGTCAGTAACAGTAAGTAAACGCAAAAAATATGTTCGCCCAATGACGGCTACTTGGTGGCAAAAATTGGATTTCTACAAAGCGTATATGGTACGTGAAGCAACTTCTATCTTTGCTGTGTGGTTCTGTATCGTATTGCTTTACGGTGTACTTTGCCTTGCAAGCAATCCTGTACCAGGCTTAGGTATTGTTGATTTCATTGGCTTCTTAAGAAATCCAATTGTGGTGTTCTTAAATATCATCACATTAATTGCGACCTTATATCACACTGCAACTTATTTCGTGATGACACCAAAAGTGATGAACATCATTGTTAAAAATGAACGTTTACCACATCACGTGTTAAGAAATGCACTTTGGGCAGTGACAGCTGTGATTAGTGTTATCGCATTAATTTTAGTTTATATGTAGGGAGAGAAAAAATGGTCGATCAAAATCCAAAACGCTCTGGTGAACCACCAGTATGGTTGATGTTTGGTGCTGGCGGAACTGTCAGCGCGATTTTCTTCCCTGTTGTGATCTTAATCCTTGGTTTATTATTACCATTCGGATTAATTGATCCACATAACCTAATTACATTCGCTTATTCTTGGATCGGAAAATTAGTTATCTTAGTTTTAACCATTTTCCCAATGTGGTGTGGTTTACACCGTATCCATCACGCGATGCACGATCTTAAAATCCACGTGCCAGCAGGCGGATTTATCTTCTACGGCCTCGCAACCATTTACACTGTTTGGGTGTTATTTGCCGTATTAGGTTTGTAATTTAAAAATACTAAATTGATAAATAAAAGTGCGGTCAAAAATGACCGCACTTTTTTATTCTCGACAAATAACCAAAATATTTTCTTAATCCAGAAAAACAAAAAACCCGACATAACGTCGGGTTTTCTTTTATCAAAAACTTTGATAATTATTCTGCAACAACGATAACATCTAATGTTGCAAATACTTCGCCGTGAAGTTGGAAACGAACATCGTGGTCACCAAGAGTACGGATTGGACCGTTTGGTAAACGAACTTCGCTTTTCGCAATTTCAACACCAGCTGCAGTTACTGCTTCTGCTACATCACGAGTAGTGATTGCACCGAATAAACGACCTTCATCACCAGCTTTAGATGCGATAGTTACAGAACCTAATGCAGTCACTTGTGCTGCGCGAGCTTGAGCTGCTGCAAGACTTGCTGCTGCCGCTGCTTCTAACTCTGCACGACGTGTTTCAAAGTGTTCAATGTTAGCTTTAGTTGCCATAACTGCTTTACCTTGTGGGATTAAGAAGTTACGAGCGAAACCAGATTTAACATTAACTTGATCACCTACGTTACCTAGGTGAACGATTTTATCTAAAAGAATTACTTGCATTTCCTAACTCCTTCTTAATTGTGATGAGAATCAGAGTAAGGTAATAACGCTAAATAACGAGCGCGTTTGATTGCGCGTGCTAATTGGCGTTGGTACTTCGCACGAGTACCGGTAATGCGGCTTGGTACAATTTTGCCGCTTTCAGAAATGTAGTTCTTTAATGTAGCGATATCTTTGTAATCGATTTCAACAACATTTTCCGCTGTGAAACGGCAGAACTTACGACGACGGAAATAACGTGCCATTTGGCTGTCTCCTAATCTATAAATTCGATTTGCTCGGCATGCAATACTAATTGCGTTAAACCATTTGAGGTTTTATGTGAAGTAATAAACCCCACCACAAGAAGTTTACTGCCGACCGTAATGCTTTGAGTTTTTTCTATTAACTGATTGCCACTAACTTGAACCGGCATCTTTAACCACGCTTGGCGTGATAAACCACTTTCGACCTGTTCGGAACGATGTTCCAGCCAAAATTGGCAATGCGCAATCCCATTAGGGCTTTTGCTTCGCTTGGGTAATTGACACACGGTGCCGATTAACGAGAAGCGATTATCAAGTTTTGAATTACTCTTCAGCATCCTCAAAATCGTTGTTTTCAACTTCAGCTAAAGGTTTACGTTCTTCTTTAGCCGCTTTCATTGGGGACGCTTCGGTTACGGCGTGCTTAGTATGGATAACAAGACTGCGTAATACAGCATCGTTATAACGGAAAGTCGTTTCTAGCTCGTCGATGACTTGTTGAGGCGCTTCTACATTCATAAGCACATAGTGTGCTTTGTGTAATTTGTTAATTGGGTACGCTAATTGACGACGACCCCAATCTTCTAGGCGATGAACTTGACCACCAGCTTCTTTAACAGAACCTGTGTAACGTTCGATCATACCTGGTACTTGCTCGCTTTGGTCCGGATGAACCATAAACACGATTTCGTAGTGACGCATTACTGCTCCTTACGGGTTAATCAGCCTTTGACGTAGATTAGCCACCAATCTGCAAAGGCAAGGAACGAAAAAATGAACGTGGCTAAGGGCGCTGATTATACAGATTTTTTTTCATACTTCAAATAATTTGTATGCTTTTCAAACAAAAAAAGCCGATATCAACATATCGGCTTTTCTTTTATTTCTAAATTAACGGCTACGGAAAATGATACGACCTTTGCTTAAGTCATAAGGTGTCATTTCTACAGTTACTTTATCACCCGTTAAGATACGAATATAGTTTTTACGCATTTTGCCAGAAATATGCGCAGTCACCACGTGACCATTTTCTAACTCAACGCGGAACATGGTATTTGGTAAGGTTTCCAAAATTGTGCCTTGCATTTCAATGCAATCTTCTTTTGCCATTTTATCCTCTAAAATTATGATTTTTTTGACCGCACTTCTTACGGTTATAAATGAAAAACGGGCGAATTATAGCCGTTTTTAATGTTAGACGAAAGATTAAAATGGTATTTTGTTGAAATGCACATTATTTTTTCAATAATTCGATTATAATGTTCCACTAAAGTCGATTAGGTAAAGAATTTAATTTAGCATACGAGACCAATAAGATGTAGCCTTATGCGTTATCACCTTTCCAAAGGTAGCACCCTATCTAAAAAGCTAAAGCAAACTTTACTATGATGTTCGTTAATCTGTATGTAAAACAATAACTTCAACCCAAGGGTTATTTATGGCTATACCTAAAATAATTGTAATTAGTTTAAAACATTCAACAAGAAGAGAAAATATTGCTAAGCGACTTTCTGGTTTGGGGTTAGACTTTAGTTTTTTTGATGCAACAGATGGGAAAAAACTGCCCGCTTCCGTATTAGAATCTGTCGATTATGATTTCTATCCCAAACACTATTTATCACCTAAGCCCTTAACGCTCGGCGAAATTGGCTGTGCAATAAGCCATATTAAAGTTTATGAGCACATGGTAGAAAACAATATTAAAAGTGCCATTATTCTTGAAGACGATGCGATTGTTTCACAGCACTTTAAGGAAATTGTTGAAGATACGCTCAATAAAATTAATAAAAATCATGAGTTGATCTTTTTTGATCACGGAAAAGTTAAATCCCATTTCTTTAAGAAACGGATTGTGGAAGGATATAGACTTGCACATTACAAGGCACCTTCAAAAAATTCAAGAAGATGCATTATCTATGCAACCGCTTATTTAATTACACTATCAGGTGCTAAAAAATTACTTAATTACGCTTATCCAATAAGACTGCCTGCAGATTATCTAACGGGATTAATCCAAAAAACACGCGTTGATACCTATGGTATTGAACCTCCATGTGTATTTAGAGGATTAAACAGTGACTCAGAAATAGACAAAATTGAGTATCGATATGAATAAGCTAAAAGCCCTAAGGTTAAAAGTGGGGAAATGGATGCTCGATAAATCCTCAAGATCCAACAATCCCCAAAGTTTAGAACATCCTAAGAGTTTCTTATTTTTGCGACAAGATGGGAAAATTGGCGACTATATCGTGAGTTCTTTTGTTTTTCGGGAAATAAAGAAATTTAACCCCTTGATAAAGATTGGTGTCATCTGCACGAAACAAAACGCTTATCTGTTTCAAAGAAACCATAACATTGATGAGATTTATCTTGTAAAGAAAAGAAACATTCTCGACTACATCAAGACGGCACTGTTTATTAGAAAAGAAAGATACGATGTTGTCATTGATCCAACTCTTGTACTTAGAAACCGAGACTTGTTGCTATTGAGAATACTCAATGCCCGTAGTTATATCGGCTATAGAAAAGCAGATTATAATATTTTTAATATAAATATTACTAAAGACGGCCATTTTTCAGAAATTTACAAAGAAGCTTTAGCTCAGTCAAATATCAGTCTAAGTGATGATCGCTATGACATTCCACAAGATGACTTAATTAAAGAAGAAATTCTTAAGTTTATTACGGACAACAAGTTAAATAACTTTATTACCATTAACTTCTATGGAAATGGCAAAAATAGAAAGTTTGATGACTCTCACATTGTAGATTATTTAACATATATTAGAGACTCGAATAAACATCAGCTAATCTTACTTGCAACACCTGATACTTATGAGCATTTAAGTAGAATCGCTAATCAATTTAATGATGTATTTGTTTATCCAAATCCTCACACAACGATCTATCATACAATTGAGTTGATTAGAAACTGTGCTCTACTTATTTCGGTTGATACATCAACGGTTCATATCGCTTCGGGGTTAAATAAACCTATGATTTGTTTTTACTCGCAAGACAAAGAAAATTTTACACATTGGCATCCAAATTCTAAGAATGCATGCCATATTCTTCATTACCATGATAATGTTAACGAGATCTCCCCGAAAGAAATAAAACCAGAGTGGCTAGATATTTAAAGATATAAACCACAAACTTTATCATTTACTAGACTATTTTATGAACTCAAAAAAACACTTGGGCCATACAGCCCGTAAACGCTTTGGACAAAACTTTTTACACGACACCTCTGTCATTCAAGGAATTGTGGCAGCGATTCACCCGCAACCGAATCAATTCTTAGTAGAAATTGGCCCTGGGCTTGGTGCATTAACGGAGCCTGTTAGTGAGCTTGTCGATCATCTTACTGTAGTAGAACTTGACCGAGACCTAGCAGAACGTTTACGTCATCATCCATTTTTACATCAGAAGCTTACCGTGATTGAAACGGATGCCATGCAATTTGATTTTGGTGAGCTTTATACACAAGAAAACCTAGCAGAAAAAGGCCAGAAATTACGTGTGTTTGGTAACTTGCCTTACAACATTTCTACTCCATTGATGTTCCACTTGTTTAAATATCATGATGTGATTCAAGACATGCACTTCATGTTACAAAAAGAAGTGGTAAAACGATTATGTGCAGGGCCAAATAGCAAAGCTTACGGTCGTTTAACCATTATGACACAATACTTCTGTCAAGTGATGCCCGTACTTGAAGTACCACCTTCTGCATTTAAACCCGCACCCAAAGTGGATTCGGCTGTCGTGCGTTTAATTCCGCATAAAGAATTGCCGCACCCAGTAAAAGATTTATATTGGCTGAACTGCGTTTGCTCCCAAGCGTTCAATCAACGCCGTAAAACATTGCGTAATGCGCTTTCAACATTATTTTCAGCCGAAAATCTGACCGCACTTGGCATTGATTTAAATGCACGCGCAGAAAACTTAGCTATCGCAGATTATGCACGACTAGCGAACTGGCTAGCGGACAATCCACCCGAAAATGATGAAAATAATCTTTTTGAATTAACTGAGCTATAAATTACCCAGTACATATTAATAAATAACCTAAGGATTCATAATGAAAAAAATAAAAGTTGGTTTGATTATAGATGAGTTTTTTGGTGGTGCTGGAACTGCTTATGGTGGATATGGGTTTCTTGCTCGCCGGCTTATTGCTAAGTATATTCCTAATGATCTAATCCAGATTGATGTATTATTAGGCCGTAGCAATAAAAATCGTTATTTTACAGAAAAAATAAAAGTTGATGATGTTAATGTTTATAAGCTCCCTAAAAGAAAACTATTTTCTAAATTGTGGCTTAAAAAGCAAAATTACGATGTTTATCTCTCGATTGAATTAACTTACGATTGGGTTCTAAAACATGAGTTAGATATAAATAAGAAACTTATTCTTTGGATTCAAGATCCAAGACCAGCTTATGAGTGGGATGAAATTAATACAGTTAAACTCTTTCCTGAAACATCTTATTATAATCAAGATATTTATGATCTTGTTCATTCTATGTATAAACAAAATCGAGTGAAATTTATTTCACAAGGGTATTTTTTAAATAGAAAGGCAAAAGATCTTTATTCTCTAGATAATGATGTTAGTATCCAATATTTACCAAACCCAGTAGAAATAGATAATAATTTTGATTTTGATAAACATAATAAGAAGAATAATATTATTTTTCTTGGTCGTATTGAATCAGTAAAAAGAGATTGGCTTTTCTGTGAAATTGCATCAAGGTTACCTGAATATCAATTTTATGTGTTAGGTCAAACCTTTCGTGAGTCTGATAAAAACACTGAAATTATAAATAAATATTTAAATATTAATAATTTACATTTTGTTGGGCATGTCGATGGTATAGAAAAAAATAATTTTATTCGAGATGCAAAAATCTTAGTGAATACATCAATTCATGAAGCGCTCCCAATTTCTTTTTTAGAAGCACTTTCTTATGGAACCGTCCTTGTCAGTAACAGAAACCCTGAGGATTTAACCTCTAAATTTGGCATCCATGTTGGTGATGTATTAGGGGACGGTTTTGACAAAGTTGAGCTTTATGTAGAAGCAATTCAAAAGCTCATGCAAAATGATTCAATAAGAGAGGAAAAGGCTAAAGCTGGAATTGCTTATGTCAAAAATATTCATAATATAGCTGACTTCACAACAAACCTTAGAAAAATAATAATTGATACAGTTAAGGAAGACTAATATGAATATCGCGTTTTCATCTGATAATAACTATGCACCATATTTAGCCGTTAGCATACTAAGTATATTAAAAAATAATTCTAAATCTGAAATTTGTTTCTATGTTTTGGATTTTGGTATTGATAATAACAATAAAGAAATTATAGAAAACATCGTTTGCAATCATGGAAAAAGTATCAAATTCATAGACGTGGATAAAGATGAGTTTGCTAATTTTCCCATTACAATAAATTATATTTCTTTAGCCACCTATGCTAGATTAAATATAACTCAATATATCCCTAATGTAGATAAGTTACTTTATATTGATGTTGATACGCTAACAAATGGCTCATTAGATAATTTATGGAATACTGATATCGAACAGTATTCACTTGCCGCATGTAAGGATTTTTTTATTGAAATTGAGCAAGCCGATTATAAGGCCCAAATTGGTTTAGAAAATCATCACTATTTTAACGCCGGGGTGCTTCTTATCAATATGCGAAGATGGCGAGAATTGAATGTTCTAGAGGTGAGTCTGACCTGGTTAAATAAATATAAGGATGTTATAAAGTATCAAGATCAGGATATCTTAAATGGTATTTTCAAAGACGATGTTAAATTTATAAATACAAGATTTAACTTCACGCCTTCTGAATCTGGCTATATAAAATATCGAAAAGAACGAGAAATTCAATTTCCTGCGGTGATTTACCATTATCCTGGACCAGATAAATTTTGGTCTAGCCGAAGTTCTCACTTAAAAGCTAATTTAGGGTATTCACTATTTAAGGAAATCGGCAATAGTTATCCAGCTTTTAAAGCTGATTTTGATGTTGTTGACTTTAGAACAAAAGTAAGAAGGCTAATTAGAGAAATAAAATATAAATTTATCTATCACATTTTTTAATTTTCTAAAATAACAACCAGCCTCATTGGTGGTTTTCAAGCCTTAGAATGTCATCACGTTGATTTTGCGTGTAAATCGCTTTTTATGAATAGGCTTAAGAGATTAAGCCTATATAAAGTATTTCATCAACTTATCTACATAAAACGAACAATGTCTTTACCTTGCATTTCTTTCAGGCGTTGCTGTTCTTTCCATTTTTCTTTATTTAGCGCTCGTATAATATTTTCTTTTATCCGAGTTAAACGCTGTTTTAATGTTTTCTTGGTGTGCACTGCTGTATTTTTTTTACGCTCTTGCTGCAAGTCACTTATCAGTAAGCTATTCTCCTGATTTAACTGCAATTCTTGCACACAAATAGCTGGATTTAGTTGGTATACTTGATAAAGACTGACATTAATCTGTTCATTAAACATGATCTCATCAATTGCTTTGATTTCCTCTACGGCGAGTTTTTCAAATAGATTGATGAGGTACTTCGCAGCCCCGTTCGAAATAATGTAACCGGCAGTACCAAAATGCTTTGATTTTAAAATATCAATGTTTCTTTCTTGGAAAGGTAAAATTTGTTGCTGATGTTCTAGCTGAACAGGCATTAAAAATGTTTCTAAACGCAAAACAAAAATCTCTTGAAAATTGAACCGCACTTTTAGCCATTCATCATTCGCAAGAAATTGTTCAGCATTCTCACCAAGCAGAATATCATCCTCAAAAATAGAAATATAATCTAAATTATCGTCAACACACTTTTTCCATAGCATGAAGTGGCTCATCAAACATCCCTTCTCTCCTGCCGTGAGCTTTGATGTAGCTTTGACATTTGGAAAGTAACGCTGTAAATGAGCGTCAAGTCGATCAGAAGGCGTGAATGCATCAAAAAATTCAAAAGGAATTTGTTTTTGACCAAATTGTTCAATAATGTGATTTCGGCGTTTATCTGCCGTTGAAATACTAATCACTACATTTTTATGTTCAATAGAATACATAGAAAAACATCATATCTGCCTTAAATTGCAGGCTATCTTACTATTTTAAGATCATGAAATGAATAGTATCTTCACAAAAAATCTGTGCTAGAATTTATAGCAAATCTTTAGCATAAAGACTGCCAGAACCTAATAACCATAACTGGAGCATTATAGAAAAAATGGCAACCTATTTCGTCGGTGATTTGCAAGGCTGTTATGATGAATTACAGCTTTTATTAGAACGTGTAGATTTCAATCCTACGCAAGATAAACTTTATCTTGTGGGGGATCTTGTGGCCCGTGGGGATAAATCACTTGAATGTCTTCGTTTCGTAAAATCACTTGGTAATGCAGCACAAACTGTACTAGGGAATCACGATTTACATTTAATTGCGACCGCACTGGGTATTAAAAAGGTAAAACCGCGTGATCATGTCGATGCTATTTTTAATGCACCCGATTTTGATGAACTGATTCATTGGTTACGCCATCAACCATTACTTGTGCATAATGAAGAATTAAACTTCCTGATGGCACACGCAGGTATTTCGCCTGATTGGGATTTGAAAACTGCAAAATCTTGTGCGGCTGAAGTTGAACAGATTTTACAACATGGTGACTTTCATTATCTCATTGAAAATATGTATTCTGAACAGCCAGATCGCTGGTCGCCCGATTTACAGGGCTTAGCGCGTCATCGTTACATTATTAATGCTTTCACTCGAATGCGTTTTTGCTATTTGGATCATCGCTTTGATTTTGCTTGTAAATCCCCTTTAAAAGATGCGCCAGCAGGGCTCACGCCTTGGTTTAATTTAGATAATCCACTTTATAAACAAATTCCCATTGTCTTTGGGCATTGGGCAAGTTTAGTCGATGAGCCAACTCCAAAAGGTATTTATGCCTTGGATACAGGATGTGTGTGGAATAATCGAATGACCATGTTGCGTTGGGAAGACAAACAATTCTTCACACAAAGTGCGGTCAAAAATTACAGTGATTTTTAAGGAAACACTATGCTCTCGCTTACGGCTGAATCTTGTGAACTGTTCAATATTCCTTTCTATCAATTCGCCCAAATGAAGAAATTCTGTCCGGAAGATATTCCGGCGATTAAAGCGGATTACAAATTACATTGGGATAACTGGAAAGCGATTATTCAAGAAGTCGCAAAGCAACTTGGCACACCTTTTGCGAAGCCGCATATTGAAAGTTGGACCAATGGCTGGCAAGTACGGGCGCATTTCTTCGCTTATTTTAAATACGAGTTCAACCAAAATTCTGCAGCAATCTTTTCTGTGCTATTAAATCGTCGCCGACTAAGAGTGTGTTTAGATTGGCATTGCTATCGTGCAGATCGCTCACAAATTAATGTGCAACAATATAATCAGTGGCTTGATCAATTTAATTTTAAACAATTTGCTGATTTTGATATTTGGCGAGAAGATGAAAGCGAATATGATGATTTTCGCCAAGTGAAAAACATTTCTGAAAAAGATCTTCTCTTGCGTTCAGAGGATGATTTTTGGTGTATTGGGAAAAGTATTGAAAAAGATCAACTAAGCCAAATTGATCCTGTTTTATTTATCACGCAAACCATCCAACAATTACAACCGCTTTACGAGCGCTGTCATCAATAAAGTGCGGTCATTTCCATTAAATTTTTTCGTCTTGTTTATTTGTTATGCTATTATTACATTAGTTTAACATTTTTAACAATTTTGCTTTTAGGAGTACTTTATGAAAAACGTCGTGATCGTTGGCGGTGGCGCCGGCGGCATTGAATTAGCGACATTTTTAGGCGACAAATTAGGTCGCAAAAAACAGGCTAAAGTGACGCTTGTGGATCGCAATGCAACCCACTTGTGGAAACCCTTATTACATGAAATTGCAACAGGTGTAATGGATGATGGCACAGATTCTCTGAGCTACCGTGCACATGGTAAAAACCACCATTTCAGTTTTGAGCAAGGTTCGATCACGCGCATTAATCGTGAGCAAAAATATGTTGAACTTGCCCCTGTTTATGGGCAAGAAGGCGATATGCTCGTGGTGGCGCGTCGTATTCCTTATGATTACTTAGTGATTGCGATTGGCAGTAAATCCAACGATTTCAATACAAAAGGTGTGACCGATAACTGTATTTTCTTAGACAGCTCTGATCAAGCACTTCGCTTCCAACAACGAATGTTGGAATTATTCCTTAAATTCTCTGAAAACCGTGCATTAGACGATATTGGTGAAGAAGAATTTAAACAGAAATTAGTCGATGAGAGCAAAGTCAATATTGCGATTGTTGGCGGTGGTGCAACTGGCGTGGAATTAACTGCTGAGCTCTATCACGCGACTGAAGACTTATCTTCTTACGGTTACGGTAAAATTGATAATTCTTGCTTGCAAGTTACCTTAGTTGAAGCAGGTCCTCGCTTATTACCGGCACTACCTGAAAATTTATCTGCAGCGGTATTAGAGGAATTGCAAGAAATGGGTGCTAACGTGAAATTAAATACGATGATCACGGAAGCCCAACCAAACACGCTTATTACCAAAGATGGCGAAGAAATCAAAGCTGATCTGATTGTGTGGGCGGCGGGTGTTCGTACCTCAACGGTGACACAGCAATTCGATGGATTAGAGCTTAACCGTATCAATCAATTAGTGGTAAAAGATACCCTTCAAACTACGGTGGATGACAGTATTTTCGCCATTGGTGACTGTGCAGCATTAATGCAACCAAACGGTAAATTAGTCCCGCCAAGAGCGCAAGCGGCACATCAAATGGCAAAAGCTTGTGCAAAAAATATCTTTGCACTTTTTGAGCAAAAACCATTAAAAGCATTCAAATACAACGATAAAGGCACCTTGGTTTCTCTTTCAAGCTTTACCGCATTGGGTAGCATTTCAAATAAATTTGGGAAAAACCCACTAACTGTTCAAGGTAAATTTGCGCAATTTGCGTATGTGTCTTTATATCGTATGCATCAACATGCTTTGCATGGATGTATTAAGATTGGCTTGATTATTTTAGTGGATAAACTTAACCACTATTTAAAACCAAGATTGAAATTACATTAATACAAAAAGTGCGGTCAAATCAATTTAACCGCACTTTTTTATTTCTTAAACAAGTTGATTGTTACGCTCATAGGCATAAAGTGTATTAAACATCAGCATGGCAACTGTCATTGGCCCGACTCCACCCGGTACTGGCGTAATATAAGCCGCTTTTTGTATCGCCACATCATATTCCACATCACCCACTAATTTGCCATTGATGCGATTAATCCCCACATCAATGACTGTGGCCCCTTCCTTAATCCAATCGCCCGGAATAAAACGAGGCTTGCCGACGGCCACCACTAAAACATCCGCCTGACGAATATGATGCTCTAAATCTTTGGTAAAACGGTGCGTTACCGTAACAGTAGCGCCTGCCAGTAATAATTCAAGCGACATCGGGCGTCCTACAATATTTGAAGCTCCAACGATCACTGCATGTTTACCGTGTAAATCAATGCCTGTAGTTTCTAATAATTTCATCACGCCATAAGGGGTGCAAGCACGTAAAGTTGGGATACGTTGGCATAAACGCCCCACATTATAAGGGTGGAAACCATCCACATCTTTTTCAGGGCTAATACGCTCAATCACTGATGTGCTATTAATTTGTTCAGGCAATGGAAGCTGCACGAGAATACCATCAATGGTTTCATCAGCATTCAATTGATCTATCAGTTGCAATAGTTCTGCTTCCGAAGTGGTTTCAGGTAAATCATAATATTTTGAAACCATCCCGATTTCCTCACAACTTTTTCGTTTACTGCCTACATAGACTTGAGAAGCAGGATCTGCCCCCACCAAAATTACTGCGAGCCCTGGCGCACGTTTACCTTGAGCACGATAATGTTCAATTTTATTGGCAACATCCGATTTAATTTTTTTTGAGAGTTCAGTACCTGAAATAATTTGAGCAGTCATGCGTTTTTTCCTCAAGATGGCATTAAGTAAACGTTTGCTATTTTAACTGACAACGCCTTATATTACAAAGACAACAAAAGTGCGGTTGAAAAACTGGAATAATTTTGAGCAATTGAAAGAGGAATCTAAAAAATTAATTGACTGGAAAGAAAAGCTCACTATAATTGAGCCCATCGTCGGCGAGTAGCGCAGCTTGGTAGCGCAACTGGTTTGGGACCAGTGGGTCGTAGGTTCAAATCCTATCTCGCCGACCACTTCTTTTATATTTCCCTCGAAATTCCATACAAAAGATGTAACCCTTGAAATGCGCCCTTAGCTCAGCTGGATAGAGCAACGCCCTTCTAAGGCGTGGGTCAAAGGTTCGAATCCTTTAGGGCGTGCCATAACTCATCTCAATCTATTATTGTTTTTCTAATTTGCTTTTTCAGCGAAAGTAATCAATTCAACGCATATTTTGTACAAAAAAATAGCGTAAATTCTAGATCTCAAAATGAATCAGTTTAAAAGATGATTTTAAATTCAGAAAAGAAAATATTTGAATGGCGGTGAGAGGGAACAACGATTTTTTCTTCTTAAGCCTTGTGTAGTCTAAAACCTTGATATTCTGCATAGCCCGTTAGGGAGTTATACAGGGAGTTATACAGGGAGTTAAAAATAAATTTTCCTGTTATTTGTCCTTGTTTAAAGGGCGATTATGGGAAAAAGAGATTTAACGGTCAATCTTTAATTTTGTTTTATATGTTCATTTTTTTGACAATGCGTTTACGTGAAATATGGCGGTGATTAGATTCAGATTTTACGAGAAAAGTAAGATTGAATATTTAGATGTCAAATTTTATTCTTGAGAAGATTAATAACCACTGTATAGAAATTTTGTTGTATTTTTCTTACTTGTATTTTTTTGGCAGCTCCCTATTTTTCAGGGGAAAGTGGGAAAAGTGGGAAAAAACTTGTAACTCATTGATAAAAATATAAAAAAAATCGGGAAATTTTCCCCCATTTTCCCCCCTTTTGGAAAAATTCCCCTTTTTGTATCCCTTCCAATTTCAAGAAAGGGGGAAAAGTGGGAAACGGGGGGAAAATCAAAAAACATAAATAATTATATAATATATTGATTTAATTATAAATTTATAAGTTAATTATTATATTTTCCCACTTTCCCACTTTTCCCCCGTTATTTTTGGTTTTCTCTAGAAAAAGGTCAAAAAGATTAATAATCACCTGTATTATGTTAAATGCACTACTGTATAAAAAGGCGATTCAATCGAACCGCCTTTATTTATTCCTCCAATGGTAGGGTGATTTTTAACCCTCTTTTTGTTGGTGTTGTAATGTTTTTATCCTGCAAGGTTGGATAGGTTGATTCATTGCGCCATGTATCCTTATCTTTTCGTTCCGTTCTGATTAATCGCTTTTCTTTGAGCAAAGATTCAATGATTTTTTTCTCTGGAAAAGCCCCCATTTCTAAAAGTAGATTCCGCTTGTCTAATATTAGATAAGAATTTTCCCGCGTATCTTCTTCAAAATAAAACCCTACAAATTTTTTGCTTACTGGCGTGTTTACAATCTGCTTATTTCTAACGTGATAAAGATCGCCTATATTCTGCTGGATGAATAAATCTAGATTTTCGATAATCTGCATTTTTTCCTTATTTCCCCAGCCAAATTCATTTACCCATAATGTAAAGCAGTTGAAAATTGCTGCTTCTATTTCATCATCATTTAAGCCTGTAATATACTTTGAGCATTTCCCAACGGTTTCCAATAATGCAAAATTCTTCGCTACGCGCCCTATTTGGTTGAGTTCTTCATAGGCAATATCTTTCGGTTTTGATGCGATCATTTTGTCAATAAATGCTCGCTCGTGCTTTTCCTTTTCTGTATTGAGTAGGGTTTTATTCTGAATGATAAAATTAATCCATTCCCTGCCCGCTACGCCGTAAAATTTGCCAGTATTGCCTTTGATAAAATCAACAAATGCTAATGATTTGTGATAAGGTGTAGGTAAATTAGGATCTAAGGCAAATTGATGAAAATTAGTGAGCCCTTCAAATGGGATATTCAGCATTCTGACAAGTTCCCCAGCTTTGACTACATTTCCTTTTTTCTCTTTGAAAATATCCTTTAACTGGTCTACTAGATTTTTTTCTCCGTTACTTAAGATCATAGTTTGCCAGTTTCGGATTCTTCGATTTTGTCCGTTATCGGCATTGCCGCGCATTTTCTCTATGCCTTGAAATAGTTCATAAGTAATACCCACACCTAGATCGGGTGAAAGGTTCGTTAATTCATCCATCACTAATAGGCAATCATTCCGCGCTATGGCTTCATTAATTAAGGCGGTTCGAGTTGCACTCCAAGAGCGTTCTAAATCTTTTCCGTGGCCGTAAACGCTGTTGGCGATATGGCTACAAATAGATTTACCTTTTGAACTATCGCCATAAATATGAATGCCAAAATGTGGCGCATTGACAATTTTTACAACTGGCGCTGTTAAGGCAAAAAGCAACGAAAGAATGATTAAATCATTTCCTTTGGCATATTTCGCAACATTTTCTCGCCATTCTGCCAATGTGCAAGATTGGTTAAATAAATCAGCGTTAATCGGTTGATTTCGTAAAAATAATGGCTGTTTATTGTCCATTTCTCCGATTATTTCGCCGTTTGGGTAAATATACGCGCCATTTTTCCAACCTGAACTTGATACAATACGCCATTTAGGCGAAGTAATGGTTTTGGATGAAATATAGTTCGCTAAAAATGGGTGGTGTTTAGTGACATAATTTATCTCTAACCCTTTATTTCTTAAGTTTTTGAATGTTTCCGCGCTTGCAATTTCACCTTGTAAAATAGCCTCCGTGATTTCTTCGCGGTTGCCGTTGGATTTAAAGCGGAGCATTGAGTAGTGCAAGTTTCCTTCTTCGATTTCCACTCCTTGCCCGATAACATCAAATTTATCAGATAGCCAATGATAGTTTATTCCCTTGTCGTTCTCATCAATCAAGAAAAGCCCTTTTTTAATGCCATTATCCGCAAATTTAATTTCTGCGGGCTTGGCGGTTTTTATCATGATTGGGGTGTCGCTATCTGCATTTTCTTCTGCTTCTTTGGCATGCATAGCTTGTATATTAGAAAGCTCTTCGTCATTGCGTATTTTCTGTAAAAAATCAGGCGCTATATCTTGAGCAACAAGATTCTGATCAAATATTTTTATAATTCTTATCTGTGTTGTTTTTGCAAGATTGAGAAAAAGAGCGCTTTTTTGCGCTTCAGTTACGCCATCAAGGAAAATAATTGATAAATATTCTTGCTGTTTCGCAATCTCTATATCTTGAATATTTGGATGCGTTGACAAGTCTAAAATTAAAGGCGTTTCATCAGTAGATTGCTGTATGATTTTGCAAAATAACAGCCATTCTTCACTATATACCCATTCTTTTTTATTATTGCGATTTGGGTAATTTTTCCAGTAAAAATGCGCTTTATCGCCTACTATCAAAACGTCTTCAAGATTATCTTTACGGTTTACTTCATCAAAATTTTGTACTTTTGCCATATATCCCCCCTATGCTTTATTTCTATTCTTAAAAAACGCAATTACATCTTCCGCACGATACTTCTTCGGAGCGTTTTTCTTTTGTGTTCCAACGCTTGCGGGGAAAGCTGGGTCAATAGCTAACTTTTGCATAAAATAGCCATAAGAAATCTTTGCGTATTGAGCCACGTCTTTCGCTGTCCAGATTTCATCTAATCCATAAGCTTTCTTATCATTCTCCAAACGGCTTAGGCGTTCGTCATGGTTAGCAAGAATACGCTTTAGGCTCTCTACGGTTAGTGGTTGTTCTTGTTGTTGCATCATGTTCTATCCTTTGTTTAAATCTTGGTCTTCGCTGTCATATCTTATTGTTTGCAAATAGCTAAATAGGCATTCAAATCACTTTCAGCAACTTTACGACTTCTGCCAAACTTATAAGATTTTAATTTGCCGCTTGCTATCCAACGTTTAATAGTAGGTTCTGAACATAAGCCAGTTTCTGCAATTTCTTTGATTGAAAAATATCTATCACCGCTTGGCATTCTTGACTGTTCAATAGCTGCACTGATCTTTGTCTCTTGAATTTGTCGTTGAAGCACATCTTGTTCCTTCTGTTTTAACTTTTCTAATTCATCTTTTTTCATGGATTTCATCACTTCATCAAACTCATTAAATAAGGCCGTTTTGATTTGTTGCATTGCGCTATCAATTAATGCTTCTAATTTCGCTCTACTCATTTCTATTCTCCTTTTTGTGATTTTGTTTCTGCATATTTTTCAAGTGTTTGTTCAAGTGGAAAACCGCCATTATGCGAATACACATCGCATAAATTTCTATTAATCCACTCTAAAACTTCCGTGCCTTTTAATTCTTTCATTAAAGCTAAATAGCACACGCTATAAAAAGCCAATGCATCTGTTACATTTTTATGTTCATCATACTTAGGAATAAGGAAATGTTTGGCCAAATCATTAATCAATAAAATTGAAGGATTCGCCTTTTTATCTTTTTCAGAATCTCGATAAATTAAGATCCCATCTGTCGTTGTTATTAATTCTCTGCTCATTTTTCACCTCCCATTTTTTGAATTTTTACGGCCCATACGTTAGGGTCATTTTCCATTAAATGGCGCGCTACCCTCTCGGCTTCTTCGTAAAAGAAAAACCTGCTTGAATAGTATTTTTGGTGAAAATGATCGAATGCTGAGAGAAAGAAAAAATTACGCATAAATTCCCCCTTTCATCGCTAAAGTGCGGTCAAATTTGGGGTTAATTTTTGCAACGGTGGCAAGATAGCGAAAATCAGCATTAAGGCTTAATCTGGCGCTTTCTTCATTGTTGGCGTGAATAGATTGAATGCACAAATTAAAGTGCGGGTGTGTGCGATTAACGCATAGAAATTTGTAGATCATTTCTGCGGTTTCCTTGTATGAGTTTTTGGAGGTTACCGCAAAACTTTCGACGATTTGGCGGTAACGCATAACGGGGTCGAAAACCGTCATACAAGGAAAACGGCAAAGGGCGAAACCTTTCCCATTATGCGCTACCATTGAGAATAGACTATCAGAAGATAGGCTATATTGAATAGGTGCATAAACGCTACGAACAAAAAAAGCGCGATTAGGCGCGCTGCTCGCCTTGTATGATAAAACGGCTTTCGACGACCGTACCCCGCAATTTGCTAAGGCGCTTTCAATATAGTTTAATCTCGTTTCATCTGTCAATAGTAAAATTGTAAATTTGTTTATTTTTTCGCACTTTTCTTTGTAGTTCATTGATTTAATTGTATAATTCATACGATTCCTTAGGTGAATTAATTCCTTTGTTTATCCAATATCTTAGGTTGGTTTATGGGTAGCCCAGTGTTGAAGACTGGGCTTTTTTTTGTTCTCAATTCAGCGTACGGTTTAAAATAACTTGCCTTGTGATTTATCTTGCCCTTTTAACTGCGCTAATCGTTCTTCATTCGTCATGGGCTTAATGCCCTTTTCCTGTAAAGTTTCTTTTTCGGTTTTCTCCCAGTTGTTCGCTTCAGGACAATCCACATAAACCGCCCTTTTAATGTTGCTAATCTGCCCGACAAAATCGGCGTTTAATTGCCCGCATGAAGGGCAATAAATGCGAGCTTTGGTAACAAGTAATGAAAGTTTTTCAGTGGTACGAATGCCTGCACGTTGTCCGCAAAAAGGACAATAAATTGTTAACCCTGCCATTTATTCCCCCATTAAATTAATTTCTGTTACTTGCTCTTGGTCTGCGAGAAAACGCTCTACATCTTCTGCCTTATAGCGCGCTAATCGCCCAAATTTAATCGGTTTAGGAAAATGGCCAGCATTAACCTGATCCCATAACCACGCACGAGATACATCTAACATTTTGCAAATTGTGGCGGTTGAGTAATAACGCACTTCGGCGTAAGTGTTTTTTTCCATAGTTGCCCCTAGTTGGTTATAGAAATTGTCAAATAATGTGTCTTGAAATGTCTTGTTTGTCGGAGCGTATGGTAGGTGGTGAGAATTTTGAAAGGTGGAATATTCCAAAAATAGTTGGAATATTCCAAAGTAAGGGATTAATCTTCGACTTGATTGATATAATTATAGATAGTTTTTCCGCTTGGTTTGATTAGATCTTTTTCGTCAAATTGTCGGCTTATCATTGAACGAGGGTTATCAAGTGCTCCTCTTATTTCTTGAGCCGTATGTAAATTGTAGTTAATTGCGAGTAAATCACGGATAAAGCGCGCTTGTGTATTTTGGCTTTTCTTTGATTGTAATTTATTATTTATTTTTCCATCTTCATGTAAATCATAAAGTTTTTGTAAATTCTCATGCGTTACATAAATCTCATCCAAATATAAAAAATCTATAGTTTTTTTCTCTAACTCGATAATGAAATCTTTATCTTCATCATCAATAAACAACCATGAAACATTATCTATTTTTATACTATCTTTAATTTTTATCTTATCTATAATGCTACTTGGTCTATCTATTCTTATTAGCCCCTCTATAAGTAACGGCATCCTTTTCTCAAAAGAAATTTCCTTTTTAACATTATCTATTCTATTTGTTTCTCGCCTTTCTCTTGCTGTTCCATATATATCAAAAGAATCAGCTATTTTTTCAAATAAAGGAGTATAGGCGCACACAGTTAAAATACCATTATTAAAAATAGGTTTTTTTTCATTAAAAAATCTTTCCTCTATTTCATCTGAATTGAGTGCAAAATCGAATATTTGTAGATTCTCATACTCTATTTTTATATTTCCTAACGTGGCCTTTTCTATGTTATAGAAAATAGCAGTGTGAAACTCTATAAGATCATTTAACCAAAAATGCACTAAATCATTTCTGGATAAATCACATACGTTTTCTTTATTCAACTTTTCTATTGCTTGATCGAGCGTGTACCATTGTTTTATTAATGGTTTCTTTTCTTTCATTTTCATATCCTAAGTAAAAATAAAGCCCATTAGCGGGCTTTATTTATGTAATTAAAATTCTAACCTCTCGGACTTAATGCGCTCTATTCCGAGCATTTTCATAGGCTTGTAGACGGTCGCGTTTACCTACTGATAACACAAAAACGGTGATTTCATTATCACTAACTTCATAAACAAGGCGATAACCTGCCGCACGGAGTTTAATTTTATAAAGTGCGGTTGAAAATCCGCTTAATCTGTCCGCTTGCACGTGAGGATTCTCTAAGCGCTCATACAACTTTTTCTTAAATTGGCTTTTTATCGGTTCGCCTAGTTTGTTCCATTCCTTTAACGCTTTCTCGTGAAATTTTAGGCTATAAGTCATCAAGATTTACCGCAATAAATTCACCGTTATTCATGCGTTCTTGCGCAATTTTGCCTAATTCGGCATCTTCCGCTAACTCTTGAAAATATTCAAAAAGGGCTGGTGTTACGCAGTAAAAAGCCGGTTGATTACGATTTAAAATGGCGACTGCGCCATCTTCACTTGCTTGTGCAATGCCCATCGGATCCCGTTTTAAATCGGTAATGCTTGCAGCTTGCTGTGTCAAAATTTGGTGAATTGCCATATTTTTTCCTCCATATGGTTTATCTTCATTAGATATGATAATAGCACTTTAAAAAGTTTTTAAAAGGTTTTTATATAAAAATAAAGCCCCTTTCGGGGCGATTAATTAAAAGTTAAAGATCTCGCTTTTTTGGGCGCTTTGAGTGCGCTTAAAGCTTTGTTTGAATGTTTGCGCTTCCTTTTCCATTAAATCCGCAAAGGCTAACATAAGTTCGATTTTATCATTTTCTGAAATATGCCCTTGTTTTATTGCTTCTTCAATACAAAAGATCGTCATCGTTCGGCTTGCCTCTAACATTCTTTCAGCGCATTCAAGCAAGGTAAAAGAACCTTGTTTTATCTCTGTCATAGATTACGCCTCTGTACTAATGCCATCTATTAAAACTGCATGTAAATGATTTCCTAGTAGAAAATCAAGGTCTGTAGAAAAATATACTTCAAGTGCATTTTCACGCGGTTTATTTTGGAAGAAAAGACGTGAACTATCCTTTTTAAAATAAATGGCTAGATTAGAAAGTGCGGTAACTAAAATCGCATTTTTTGGGAAATAGCTTACATTGATTGCCTTTAATCCACCGATAAGCTTTTGAGGAATGATAACGTTGTTTGTTTTGGCGCTCTGTAAATCAGAATAAGCCACATTAACAAAGTCACCGCCTAGCAAGTTATCCCCACAAATAGCGATTAATTCGCCACTATGTCGAAGCTTAACCGGCAATTTATCAAGCGCTTTAGCAATTAATTGATTAATACTTGCGCCTTGTTCTGTTGCAGCATTGATCATCTGCCCTTTTTCTTTAAGTTGAGCTATCCAGCCCTTCGCCACATCTTGCCCTAATGGATTTTGTACAGGATCGCTGTCATCTGCCCAACGTTCCCCATTAAAACCAATCATAATAATATTTTGCATGAATTCGCTGATCATGCTGTCATTAATTGATTTTTCAAAATCTACATCCGCAAACTTATCTAAATCTTGATAGGAGACTTTGGTATCAAAATTGACTTGTCGACAATTAAAATCTACGCCAGCTTGAACATAATTTTTAGGCACTCGAGCAGAATTATCTGTATTGGTTCGACTAACCATCGGTAAGGATAATTCATGCGCTTGATTAAAGGTAAGCTGGGTGAATTTAACGTCAATCATGCGTAAAAATGCATTATTTTGAATTCCATCATTGAGAATAGCTTCAATCTTGGCAAAATCGTGCATATATTCACTTTCACCGGTTTTGTTGCCGCCTAGCTTATTTTTATATTCTGCGAATTTTTGACTTGTAATGCGTTCCATATTTATTCTCCTAGAAATTATTTAATAAACGTTTAAACCCTTTATCTGCCTGAGGTTTAAAGCTATCAACATGTTTTTGAGTTGGGGTTTTAGGTTTCCAGTCTTGTTGTAGATTAAGCGTTGGCAATTTAAATTCATCAGGCAATGAATTATCAAAACCAGATAATTTCTTAATGAGCATTTCATTAAATACATCTTTGCCATCTTTTTCTGTTATTGGATCATATTCAATACCATTCATAATTAAGCTTCTAAACAAGGTGATTTGTTCGATATGTTGCTGAATAAATTCATCGGCTAACGCCTCACCATAACTAAAAATTAAATGTTTTCGTGTTGCCAATAACTGCGCTTTAGCTGTAAAAACTTGCTCGGATTTTTGATAGATTTTTTCTTCCAACTCTTCTCCGGTTGCAGTGAAGAAATCAAGACGAGCTTTTAATTCGGCTTTGGCTTTTTGAATTAAAGTATAGTCATCAAGTGCTAACTCATGGCTTTGCTCAAATTTAGCCGTCATTGCTGCAGCTTCTTGTTCATATTCAGATTTAACTGCGGCAATCGTGGCGTTGTTTTTAGCTTGTTGCATGTGTAAGGCGGCTAATTCACGATCAATCATGATTAGCATCTCTTTCTGATTATTAAACTGCTCTAAAAGTGCGGTCATTTTTTCTTGAATTTGTGAGTTTTGTAGTTTCATTTTATTTTCCTGCTGTTTTTTGGTTTCGTTGTTCAATGCGCTCTTGCATCCATTTATTTACTTCACTTTCTAGCCATGCTTTCTTATTCCCGCCTAAATCTACGGGCTGTGGAAATTGGCTTAATCGTGTTTTGTCGTAAATAGTAGAACGCGCAAGCCCTGTTAATTCAATTACGGCATCAATCCGTAAAAAACGTTCTTTCGTTTGGGTTTCTTGCATTTTTTCTTACCTATAAAATGTAGTCATTGTTGTGTCTGTGCGGTACGCTGTGGAACGATTTTTATAATAGAAAATATGCGTTTGGCATGCATTCGGTGGGGTTTGTGGAGAATGGATTCACATAATTAGGAGAAATACAGTGGAATATTTAACTGTACTTTGTGTAACGCTTTCTAAACTGTCCGATTTTCATTCGTCAAAAATCACTAAAAAGCAGAATTTTTAACGCAAATTTTGCGTTAGTTTGCGTTGATTTGCGTTAATGATTACGGTTTAAAAATATCAAGGCGCGCCACTACTGGGAAGGCGTGGGCGGCATCCAAATTTTGCGTTAAAATCGACATCTTTAATGTGCGGGCGTGGCGAGGGTTTGACTGCGTTTTTTCAGAAAAAGAAAACGGCGAAAATTAGAGGGGAAAATTAGGAATAAAAGGGCGGAAAATTCCACCCTTTGTTTAACTTTTAATTTGTTTTCATAGCTTCAAGTTTACATTGCTCTACATAATCGCCCCAACATTGCATAATAGCTTGTCTTGATTTCCACTTCTTCGATTTATCGTAGGCTTTACGGACTTTTCCCCTATTTTCATGAGATAAACATAATTCAATTGCTTCTGATGAGAAGCGGTCTAATTCATGCAAATAAGTGCTGGCGATACTACGCAAACCATGCGCAACCAATAAATCCTTAAACCCCATTCGCTTCAAGGCTACATTTGCAGCCCCGCTATTCATCGGTTTATTGAAAGGTGCTATGCGTGAACAAAACACATATTTACGATTTCCAGTATAACGGCGCATTTGGTCTAGCACATTCAAGGCTTGAGAAGAAAGCGGTATACTGTGCGGTCGTTTTCCGCCTTTCATTCGTTCAGCTGGAATATGTAAGGCTTTCGCTTCCCAGTCAATATCAGCCCATTCAATACTCACCGCCTCAGAACTGCGCAAAATACTTAATAATTGCCATTCGATTAAAAGTGCGGTTGGTTTCTTCAAATCTGCGCCTTGTAATACTCTAAATAAACGTGGCAAGTCTTCAGGTGCAAGTGTCGGGTGATTTTTAGTTTCAATGTAGGTAAATTCATCATGAATGTTCCTAAATGGATTCTTAACTATTAAATCCTCATCTTCTGCCATTCTGAAAATCTGATTAATTGCAATATTGATTTTATAAAGCGTATTTGAGTTTTTAAGTGGCGATAATACGGGATCAAAGGTTTTATAACTAGCTTGCTCAATAGGCAAATCTGCTATTTTCGGGAATAAATGCAATTCCACGCGACGGAAAGCATCATTGACTGTTTCGGGTTTAAGTTTTCCCAATTTTAAACGCTTATCACGCCATCTAATCGCCATTTCAGAAAAGGTGATTTTCTTTTCCTCTACTGGGTTTTGTAATGTTTTCCGATAGGCAAGCGGATCAATATTTCTATAAATAAGCCCTTTGTATTCTTTCACCATTTCACGGGCAAAAGTTAAAGAAAGTGTCGGATATTCTCCTAAGCTCATTTTCTTATATTTACCAGTAAAAGAATAAACAAAGTAAAAGGTTTTCGTTTTATTTGGTTTTACCCTAATCATTAAGCCAGATTCTTTGCCATCGTGCTTTGTGTATTCTTTCGATTTGGGTTTTAGGGTCTGTAAAAAAGTGTCTGTGAATGGTTTATTTAATTTCATGATAAAAAGCCTTTGTTTGATTAAAACTTAGCCGTTTTAACTCCCTCGAAAAACGCCCAAAAAGTGAGGGAGTAAATTAGGGAGTTAAAAACGGAAACAAAGACAAACATAGACCAACGAAAGAAACAGATTAAAGATAACTAAATCATTGTTTTTGCGTTGTTTTTTGACAAGAAAGACATTATTTGACAAGGTTCGTGGCGGTGAGAGGGGGATTCGAACCCCCGATGCACTTTCGCACATACACGCTTTCCAGGCGTGCTCCTTCAACCACTCGGACATCTCACCGTTTTGAAGTGCGTGAAATATAAAGATTTATCCAAGATTAGTCAAGTTTTTTGAGCTAGAACATAAAAAATCCTTTTCCTTTTAGCTAAAATATAAACTTACCTCTTTTCTATCGTCGTATTTTTATGCAAATCAAATCTCTCTTTTCTAAAAATGTGTTTTTGGCCGTAAAACCATTTAGCGCATTGAAAGAATCTTTCCGTGAAGGTTACGGAAAACAAAAATTGATAAAAGATATTATCGCGGGCCTCACTGTGGGAGTTATTGCGATTCCCCTCTCCATGGCCTTGGCGATCGCCAGCGGTGTTCCACCACAACACGGTCTTTATACTGCTATCGTGGCGGGTATCGTGATTGCGTTAACCGGTGGATCTCGTTTTAATATTTCAGGACCAACCGCCGCATTTGTCGTGATTTTATATCCCGTTACCCAACAATTTGGACTCAGCGGATTGCTTATGGCGACGCTACTTTCGGGGATTATTTTAGTCATCATGGCCTTGTCTCGATTAGGGCGATTAATTGAGTACATTCCTCTCCCCGTTACACTTGGCTTTACCTGCGGAATTGGGATCACTATCGGCACCTTGCAAATCAAAGATTTCTTAGGTCTAGACATTGCTCAGATGCCACCTCACTATATTGAAAAAGTACAGACTATTTTAACCGCACTTCCGACGATTAGCTGGGCTGATACCGCTGTTGGTGTGGTCACCTTATTTGTCCTCACCCAATGGCACAAACTTCGTTTACCTGTGCCGGGTCATTTACCTGCGGTCATTATTGGGACACTCATGGCATTAGCCTTAGGACAATTTGGTTTCTCGGTTGAAACTATTGGTACGGCATTCCAATACACCTTATCTGATGGGACAACAGGATATGGTATCCCTAATGTCTTGCCTGAATTTGCCTTACCTTGGAATATTCCTAATGCACAAGGTGAAGTCATCAATTGGAATTTTGATCGCATACAAGATATCTTGCCTGCCGCCTTTTCTATGGCTGTATTAGGCGCAATTGAATCGCTACTTTGTGCGGTCATTTTAGATAACATGACGGATACCAAACATCATTCCAATAATGAATTACTCGCCCAAGGCTTAGGGAATATTATTTCACCATTCTTAGGCGGCATTACTGCAACCGCGGCAATTGCACGTTCCGCGGCCAATGTAAAATCTGGGGCTGTATCACCAATAGCCAGTGTAATTCATGCACTCTTAGTTTTATTCTCGCTATTATTCTTTGCGAATGCCCTGTCTTATTTGCCGCTCTCTTCTATGGCTGCATTGCTATTAATGGTAGCTTGGCATATGGCGAATGTACCTGAAATCATTCGTTTGGCGCGTCGCTCAACAAAAAATGAAATTGCCGTGTTGTTCACTTGCTTAATTCTCACCGTGTTATTTGATATGGTGATCGCCATCTCTGTCGGCGTATTATTAGCGAGTCTCTTATTTATCCGCACCATTGCAGAAATGACAAAAGCTATTGAGCAACCTGCACCAGAAGATCTGAATGATGTGTTAGCTTATCGTATCAGTGGCCCATTGTTCTTTGCTGCGGCAGATAAACTCTTTGCGGATTTGCATGATAAAACCGTACATACGGATCACGAAATTAAACATATCGTGTTGCAATGTGATGCTGTGACTGTGCTTGATACTGGGGGCATTCATGCACTCACCCACTTTGTACAACATATGTTGCCACATCAACAAATCTACTTGTGCAATATGCAATTCCAACCACTCAGAATGTTAGTAAAATCTAACTCTGTGCCTGAATTACAAAAAATTAACTATGGTACAGATTTACAAGATGTGTTTAATAAAATTCGTGAGTTTGAACAAGCAAATCCATAAAACACTAAAAAGCGTGCTAAAATAAGCTCGCTTTTTTTATCAATAAAATAAAGGAATTCAGAATGCGTCCAAATAATCGTGAAAATCATCAGCCTCGTCCAATTAAAATCACCCGTAATTATACGAAACATGCTGAAGGCTCAGTATTGGTGGAATTTGGTGATACTAAAGTTTTATGTACGGCGAGTGTTGATGAAAGCGTACCGCGTTTCTTAAAAGGACAGAATCAAGGTTGGGTGACAGCAGAATATGGTATGTTACCTCGCTCTGCACACAGCCGTATGCAACGTGAAGCAGCAAAAGGCAAACAAGGTGGACGCACCATGGAAATTCAACGCTTAATCGCGCGTTCATTACGTGCAATGGTTGACTTAGAGGCTCTTGGCGAACGCTCTATTACCTTAGACTGCGACGTGATTCAAGCGGATGGCGGTACAAGAACAGCTTCTATCACTGGTGCAGCAGTGGCTTTATGTGATGCTATCAACGGTTTAATCGCTAACGGCACATTAAAAACCAATCCAATCAAAGGTCTCGTTGCTGCAGTTTCAGTTGGAATTGTTGAGGGTGAGGCTGTATGTGATTTGGAATATGTAGAAGACTCAGCTGCCGAAACAGATATGAACGTTGTGATGATGGAAGATGGCCGCATGATCGAAGTGCAAGGTACCGCAGAAGGCGAACCATTCAGCCACGAAGAATTACTCACCTTATTAGGCTTAGCCAAACAAGGCTGCGAACAAATCTTGGCTGCACAACGTGAAGCATTAGGTTTATAGGAACAAAAAATGGAAAGCTACAAAATCGAATTTATTAAATTTGCCTTGAGCCGTAACGTGCTTAAATTTGGCGAGTTTGCACTAAAATCAGGTCGAAAAAGCCCTTATTTTTTTAACGCAGGATTATTCAGCACGGGGGCAGATCTTGCTCGCTTAGGTGAATTCTATGCGAAGGCAATTCAATCAAGTGCGGTCGATTTTGATGTCATTTTTGGTCCTGCCTACAAAGGCATTCCGATTGCGACGAGCGTTTCCATTGCACTATTCAATCAATTTAACCGTGACACACCTGTTTGCTTTAATCGTAAAGAAGCCAAAGATCACGGTGAAGGCGGTAATTTGATCGGTAGCTCATTAACCGGCAATGTGTTGTTAATCGATGATGTCATTACAGCTGGCACAGCCATTCGTGAATCCATGGCGCATCTTGAAGCCAATAACGCGAAATTAGCCGCTGTCTTTATTGCATTAAATCGTCAGGAAAAAGGCAAAGGGGAACTGTCAGCCATCCAAGAAGTAGAACGAGACTATCAATGCCAAGTGCTTTCCATTATTGATTTGGATGATTTAATGCAATTCATTGAAAAAGAACCCGATTATCAGCAATATTTACCTGCGATGCGGGCTTATCGTGAAAGTTATGGTGTGTAATTCATCACTTGAAAAATAAGAATAAAGCCATATTAATGTAAGGGCAGACATTTGCGTCTGCCCATTATTGTCAAAGACCTTTTTGACCGCACTTTAGGGGAAGAGAATGTATTTTTTTGGAAAGATTATCGGCGTTTTTCTCGGTTTTAAATGGGGGGGCTTTTTTGGCGCCATCGCTGGACTTATTTTAGGCTCTATCGCAGATAAAAAACTCTATGAGCTTGGTTCGGTTAACTCTAGCTTTTTTAAGAAAAAAACGACCCGACAAGCGCTCTTTATGCAAACTACCTTTGCGGTACTTGGGCATTTAAGTAAATCCAAAGGTCGTGTGACAGAAGAAGATATTCAACTGGCGAATCAGTTGATGAACCAAATGCAATTAGATGAGAGTCATCGCAAACTTGCTCAAGAGGCATTTAGTCGAGGTAAAGCAACAGATTTTCCACTACGCCAGGTGATTCGCGAATTCCGTATTGGATGTGGACAACGTGCTGACTTGCTGAGAATGTTTTTACACGTGCAAGTGCAGGCTGCATTTGCTGATTCTCAATTACATGAGTCAGAAAAAGAAGTGCTTTATGTGGTAGCCGAAGAACTCGGTCTTTCCCGTATGCAGTTTGAGCAAATGCTGGCAATGGAAATTGCGGCTCGCCAATTTACCCAAGGTGGCTTCTATCGCCAATACCAACAAGGTGGTTATCAACAGCAAGGTGGCTACCAATATCAACAACAGG
Source organism: Haemophilus sp. (assembly GCA_019423005.1). Taxonomy (GTDB): domain Bacteria; phylum Pseudomonadota; class Gammaproteobacteria; order Enterobacterales; family Pasteurellaceae; genus Haemophilus_D. The sequence goes on along the minus strand of JAHZCF010000066.1, from coordinate 34,378 downwards.
GCGGATACCAACAATCTTCAGGCCCAACATTAAGTGATGCTTATAAAGTATTAGGCGTGAGTGAAAGTGATGACCGTAATGCTGTAAAACGTGCATATCGTCGTTTAATGAATGAACATCACCCAGATAAATTAGTTGCGAAAGGCTTACCGCCAGAAATGATGGAAATGGCTAAAGAAAAAGCGCAACAAATCCAAGCCGCTTACGATTTAATTTGTAAAGTGAAAGGCTGGAAATAGTGCGTGTTATCCTCGCCCCCATGCAAGGAGTGCTTGACCCTTTCGTTCGCCAGCTTTTAACCGAGGTGAATGAATATGATCTCTGCGTCACCGAATTTGTTCGCGTGGTGGATCAACTCTTACCTGAAAAAGTCTTTTATCGTCTTTGCCCTGAACTCAAAAATCAAGGGTTTACCCCTTCTAGAACCCCTGTTCGTGTCCAACTTTTAGGTCAACATCCTAATTGTCTTGCTGAAAATGCCAATCGCGCCATTGAACTGGGCTCACATGGCATTGATTTAAATTGTGGTTGCCCATCCAAAACCGTTAATGGGAGTAACGGAGGTGCTGCACTTCTCAAGCAACCTGAATTAATTTATCAAGCGACTCTAGCCTTACGTAAAACCGTACCTAGTCATTTACCTGTCAGCGTTAAAGTGCGATTAGGTTGGGATTGTACTTCACAAGCGTTTGAAATTGCCGATGCGGTACAACAAGGCGGTGCCACTGAAATCACTATTCACGGTCGAACTAAAGCCGATGGCTATCATGCCGATCGCATCAATTGGGAAAAAATCGGTGAAGTGAGATCTCGTTTGACGATCCCTGTAATTGCTAATGGTGAAATTTGGCGTTGGGAAGATGGTCAAGCCTGTTTAAAAGCGACAGGTTGCGAAGATCTAATGGTCGGGCGTGGTGCATTAAATATTCCAAACTTAAGCCTTGTACTTAAACAAAATTGCGAAAAAATGTCTTGGACGGATATTCAAAAGATCTTGCAAAAATATGCGGAAATGGAAAATTTCCATGATTCCGGTTTTTATCATGTTGCCCGCATCAAACAATGGCTACGCTATCTTAATAAAGAATATCCTGAAGCAGATATCGTTTTTGAACGAATTAAAACCTGCCAAACCGCAGAAGATCTGAGAGAACGACTCTGTCAGTACTAAAAAAGTGCGATCAAAATAGACGGCTTTTTTAGCATTATCCCCACTTGTACGATGAGTTCAACACTCAAACAAAACTTGACCAAAATCAAAAAGTTATCATACAGAACCAGTAGAATCGATGAGGCATATACCACAAAAAAGGAGAGGTGCCTTATGAAGACTCGTCTATTGCTTTCTAGCTTACTTATCGCATTAAGCACAGCATCATTTGCCCAAACGCATAAAGCGCATTGGTCTTATAATGGAAAAGAAAGCCCTGAACATTGGGGTGATTTGCTCACCGAATATCAAACCTGTAAGCTAGGGAAGGTTCAGTCGCCTGTTAATCTGGAAGCAGATAACGGCATGAAAGTGGCCAATAAACCACTTAAGATGAATTACTTCCCTGCGGAGTATCAAGTAGAAAACAATGGACATACCGTGCAAGTCAGTGTTGCACAAGAAAATGTACCATTTATTATGCTCAACAATAAACCATTCTATTTAAAACAATTTCACTTTCACACACCAAGTGAACATACTTTTAAACGCCAACATTATCCTTTAGAGATTCATTTTGTTCATCAAAGTGAAGATAAAGCATTAGCGGTTGTTGCCGTAATGGTAAATGAAGGTGAAGCGAATCCAGCATTAGCACCAGTCGTTGAAAAAAAACTCACCGTTGGACAAAAAGAAAAATTGGCTCAACAGATTGATATTAAAGCGCTAATACCAAAAGAGATGGCACGTTTCCGCTTAAATGGATCTCTCACCACTCCACCTTGTAGTGAAAACGTGGCTTGGACCATTTTTAAATCACCAATTCAAGCAAGCAAAGCACAAATTGCCGCAATAGAAGAAATGGAAGGAAAAAACAACCGCCCAACGCAACCATTAAATCAGCGTGATGTGGAAGTTGAACAATAAATAAAAAATGCGTGGATAGTTTCCACGCATTTTTTATTCGATTAGAAGAGATTAAAGGTGAATGTTGCCATCATAGATATGAGTCGCATCACCCGTCATATAAAGCGGCGAACCTACGCCTTCCCACTCAATAAGCAAGCTACCACCAGGTAGATCAACCTGCACTTTGTTATCAAGTAAACCTTGCATAATTCCAACAGCCGCTGCTGCACAAGCGCCACTGCCACAAGCTTGTGTTTCACCTGCACCACGTTCATATACACGCAATTTAATGTGGTTACGATTGACGACTTGCATAAATCCAGCGTTTACTCTTTCTGGAAAACGTTCATGACTTTCTAAGAGTGGACCTAACTCTGCTACATTGGCCGTTTCAATATTGTCCACTTGAACAACGCAATGTGGATTGCCCATTGATACTGCACCACAAAGCACCGTTTGAACATCGGTACGTAGAATATAGTTTTTTTCAAATTTGTTAGCAGTAAAAGGAATTTTATTGGGTTCCCAAATCGGCTCGCCCATATTGACGCGAATTTGCCCATCTTCTTTTACCGTTAAAACCATTTTTCCTTTTTGTGTGCTTACTGCAATATCCTTTTTATTGGTCAACCCTTTTAAGGTGACAAAACGCGCAAAACATCTTGCCCCATTTCCACATTGCGACACTTCACTACCATCGGCATTAAAAATACGATAATGGAAATCTAAATCTGGATCATAAGGTGGCTCAACGATTAAAAGCTGATCAAAACCAATACCACGATGACGATCAGCTAAGCGTTTAATGGTTTCAGGGGTAAAATAGGCATTTTGCGTCACAGCATCAACAACAACAAAGTCATTGCCAAGGCCATGCATTTTGGAAAACTGCATGTTTCCTTCCTTGATTTGAAAATTTTTTGGCATTATAGAGAGCAATAAGCCGAATGGCAAATAGCCAGAATAGACAAAGTGCGGTCACAAAACACTTTATTTTCTCACCGCACTTTCATCATTACATCCAAGCGTTATTACGAATGATCCCTACTGCAATCCCTTCAATTTCAAAATGAGGCTGTTCTTCAAGATTAACGACAATCGGCTGAAACTCTTCATTTTCTGCATGCAGATAAATAACTGAACCTTTACGTTCTAAGCGTTTTACTGTCACTTCATCTTCAATTCGGGCAACAACAATCTGTCCATTTCGCACATCTTTTGTGCTATGCACGGCAAGAAGATCGCCATCTAAAATGCCGATATCTTTCATGGATTGGCCATATACTTTTAATAAAAAGTCAGCTTGTGGCTTAAACATATTCGCATCAACACGATAAGTGCCTTCAATATGTTGCTCAGCCAGAATCGGCTCCCCTGCGGCTACGCGACCGATGAGCGGTAAGCCCTCTTCTTCCTCATCATTAGCACTATCATCAATAATGCGAATACCGCGAGAAGCGCCCGCAACAATTTCAATTGCACCTTTACGAGCAAGTGCTTTTAAGTGTTCTTCTGCCGCATTAGGGGATTTAAAGCCTAATTCACGAGAAATTTCTGCACGAGTAGGCGGCATACCCGTGGTTTCTAAATGGCGCTTTAAGAGTTCCAGCACTTCTTGTTGTCTGGCAGTTAATGGTCTCATATACACTCCTGTTACTTTATACAGAATGACTGTTAGTATATACAGAAAGATAACGATTGCAACAACTATTTTCTGGAGGTAAAAGTGCGGTCAATTTTTTTCATATTTTTGAGTGTTCATCATAAATCTCAAATGTAAATTTTTAGAATTTGACTGGTCGAATGTGTTAAAATGCCCGACAATACCTAGAAATGTCTAACAAAAAGAGAATATTAATTATGTCTGGCATCGTAAGTACTTATCGTAAATTATTAGAATTACCGCTTTCGGTTTTAGTAAAAAATAATCCTATTCCCGCTCAACCCATCGAAGAGCTTCAACTCAATATCAATCAACCTATTCTTTATGTTTTACCTTATACCTCTCAAACTGACTTCGTGATTTTCCGTCGTAACTGTTTGAGTGTAGGTTTGCCTGATCCAGCTGAAAAGAATGTGATTGATGGCGTAGCATTACCACGTTATGTCTATCTAGATGAAGGTCGCCGCTTTTTTAAATCAAAAGGCGCAAAAGATGAAACCGCCAAAGTCTTCAATAAATACTTAGAATTGCACCGTGATGCAGCCGATTTAGATGTACAACTCATTCCTGTTTCTGTGCTTTGGGGACGTTCACCAGGTAAGGAAGATAAAGCAAACTTACCCAATCTTCGCTTATTAAACGGTCTTCAAAAAACCTTTGCTGCGATTTGGTTTGGACGTGATACTTTTGTGCGTTTTTCTCAAGCGCTTTCTTTGCGTTACATGGTAAATGAGCACGGTTCAGATGAAAAAATTGCACAAAAACTGGCTCGCGTGGCTAAAATGCACTTTGCTAAACAACGCATTTCCGCGACAGGGCCTCGTTTGCCAAACCGCGAAGCGATGTTTAATAAGCTATTAAATTCTCAAGCAATTCAAAATGCAATTGAAGATGAGGCAAAATCAAAAAATATCAGCCGTGAGAAAGCCTACGCTGAAGCCGAAAAAATTCTTCATGAAATTGCAGCAAATGTAAGCCATTCCAGCCTTCGTGCAGCGGATCGTTTCTTACGTTGGTTATGGAACAAACTGTATTCTGGTATTGATGTACAAAATGCAGACCGCGTGCGTAAACTTGCGCTAGAAGGTTATGAGATTGTTTATGTGCCTTGTCACCGTAGTCACATTGACTATTTATTACTTTCTTATGTGCTCTATCACCAAGGTCTTGTACCTCCACACATTGCAGCAGGGATTAACTTAAACTTCTGGCCAGCAGGTCCTTTATTTCGTAGTTGGGGAGCATTTTTTATTCGCCGTACGTTTAAAGGCAACCGCCTTTATTCTGCGATTTTCCGTGAATATTTAGGGGAATTATTCCACCGCGGTTATTCCGTCGAATACTTCATTGAAGGTGGTCGTTCTCGTACAGGTCGCTTGCTTGCACCGAAAACTGGTATGATGTCGATGACACTACAAGCGCTTCAACATAACCAAACGCGTCCAATTTCTGTAGTGCCCGTGTATATCGGTTATGAGCACGTATTGGAAGTAGATACTTACGCGAAAGAATTACGTGGTGCAGCGAAAGAAAAAGAAAATGCAGGCTTAGTTTTACGTGTGATTAAAAAATTACGTAATTTAGGTCAAGGCTTTGTGAATTTTGGTGAGCCAATTACGCTTTCAAATTACCTCAATCACCATTATCCAGAATGGAAAGAACAACATCATGAAGATAAACCACACTGGTTTAACCATGCGGTTGGGGCTGTTTCTAATCAAGTAATGGTAAATATTAATAAAGCTGCAGCCGTCAATGCGATGAATTTAGTGGGGACCGCTCTACTCTCTTCTCGTCAACGTGCGCTTTCTCATGAGCAACTATTAGAACAACTCTCTAGTTATCAAGAAATGTTAAAGAATGTACCGTATTCTACTGATGTGGTACTACCAACTGATACACCAAAAGCGATGCTTGACCACGTATTAAGCTTAGATCGTGTTGGCGTGTTAGTTGAAAAAGATAACTTTGGGGAAATTATTCGTTTAGAACGTAATTCTGCTGTTCTCATGACGTATTACCGAAATAATATTCAACACTTATTTGTGTTGCCTTCACTTGTTGCGAGTATCGTTTTACATTATGAAGCAATCCAAAAAGATTTATTATTGGATGCGGTTCGTAAAATTTATCCATTCTTAAAAGGTGAACTCTTCCTTCATTTCAATGAAGAAGAATTAAATACACAAATTAAAGCCATTATTGATGAATTTGCGCGTCAGGATGTTATCCAAGCCAATAATAATTTCTTATCTATCCACCGCTCTAAAGTTCGTATTTTACAACTTTGGTCTGCCGGTATGCGTGAAATCTTACAACGCTACTACATTACAGTAAGCATTTTACGTAGAGATCCTGGAATTGCTCGCGGATTATTAGAAAAAGAAAGCCAATTGGTGGCACAGCGTCTTTCTGTATTACACGGTATTAACGCACCAGAGTTCTTTGATAAAGCAGTCTTCTCGGCCTTCATTGCTAACTTAAAAGAAGAAGGTTATTTCGATGATGACAAAGAAAAATTACACGAACTAGCAACAATCTTAGAGCATTTGATTTCTAGCGAAGTTTGCTTAACGATTAACGGTGCTGCAGACAAAGCAGATGACGTTGAGATTGAAGTAGAAGAAGAGGATAAATCAAATAAAGATGAATAATCTTTATTTGGAATAATAAAAGGGCGTGTTGAAGATATCCAACGCGCCCTTTTCTTTTATACGATTAATTCAACCAGAAATAATATCCTATTGTCGCGATAACGAGTATACACACAATATTTAAGATAAACCCAGCTTTCACCATATCACTCTGACGAACATGTCCCGTACCAAATACGATTGCATTTGGCGGTGTCGCCACTGGTAACATAAAGGCACAAGAAGCACCTAAACCGATGATTAAGGCAAGACCAATTTCTGGCATACCAAGAGATTGCGCGATAGAAATAAAGATTGGCACTAATAATGCTGCACTCGCAGTATTGGATGTAAATTCAGTTAAGAAAATAATGAAGGTTGCGACCAATAAACCAATGAGATAGTAATGTTGTCCTTGAACTAAGAATACAATACCGTCAGCTAATACTTTACTTGCACCAGAATCTTTTAACACGGCGCTTAAAGTTAAGCCACCACCGAAAAGCATTAATACACCCCAGTCCGTGCTTTCTTGGATTTGTTTCCAATTTGCCACACCAGTTGAACAAATAATGACAGCAGCAAGCAATGCGACAACGCTATCAAAACTACCGATATTTTTAGCAAGACCAAATACACTTGAAATGATTGGATTAATATAACTACTAAATACCCAACAAAGCGCAATGAGACCAAAAATCACAAGCGTTAAAACACGTTGGCCATTCATTTCAATACGTTCAAAGTTTTGTTCAAAATGTAAATGAAGTCTTGGTTTAAAGACAATGAAAAGTGTACCAATCATCAACGGCATCAAAATGAGCATAATTGGTAAACCATACCATAACCAATCAGAGAAAGTTAAATGTAAGTTACTTGCAACGATAGCATTTGGTGGGCTACCTACTAATGTTCCCATACCACCAATACTTGCACTATACGCAATCCCTAATAAGACGAAGACATAAGTATTATGTTCTTTTTCTTTATCAAGTTTGCTTAAGATCCCCATTGCTAAAGGTAACATCATGGCGGCTGTTGCAGTGTTACTCATCCACATGGAAAGGAAAGCGGTAATAGCAAAAAGATACATCACAGCGACAAACAAATTACCACGCGCCATTGCCATGATTTTATTGGCAATCATTTTATCGAGTTTTTGTATGTGCAAAGCTGTTGCTAAAGCAAAACCACCAAAGAATAAGAAAATGGTTGGGTCAGCAAACGCCACTAAAGCTTGTTTGGTTGTCACCAAATCAAGAGCAATTGCAAGTAATGGCACCAAAAGAGCGGTCACGGTGACATGTAACGCCTCAGTTAACCAAAGAATCGCCACAAAGGCTAATAATGCTAAACCAGCATTTTCCTTAGGTGCGAAAGGTAAAGATTTTAATAAAATAAAAAAACAGGCTATCGCCAGCAGAAAGATAATCCCACTTTTATAATTTTTTGTTGTGTTTGTTTCGTTCATGAGTCCCTCCAAACTGATTACAGATGAACTATTTTCGATGTTAAATGAATGTTACAAACTTTCAACTAACAAATGTTTAAAATGTGATCTTGTTCAAAAAATTTTTGACAAAAAAAGTGCGGTTATTTCTAACCGCACTTTAAAAAGGTCTATAATTTCAAAATTATTCTTCTTCAACGTCTTCTAAATCTAATGCTTCTTGTGAAAGAATAATACCTGTTAAATCGGCATAAATGTAGTCTTCAGGGAAGAACGTTACACCACCAAAATTGACTGGAATATCACTTTCACCCTGATTATTTTCATCTGCGCCCACTGGAATTGGTGCAAGCGCATGAATACCAATATCAATATTTTCAAGTTGTTGAATTTGACGCACGGCACCATAAACAATAATGCCCGCCCAGTCATTATCTGCGGCAAGTTGTGCAAGCTCTGCATCAATTAAAGCACGACGTACTGCACCACCGCCATCTACGACAAGCACTCTGCCGTTACCATTTTCTTCGAGAATTTCGGCAATTAATCCATTATTTTCAAAACATTTTACTGTCGTCACTTTGCCGTAGAAATTGCTGACGCCACCAAAGCTAGAAAAAATTGGCTCAACCACATCCACTTGATCAGCATAAATATCACAAAGTTCTGAAGTATCGATATACATAATGTACCCCTTGTCGTTAAAATTTTTTCTCTAGTATAAGCCGATTTAGCCGATAAGCAAGCCTAAACTAAACAAGATATTGATAAATAAAGAAATCATTGACATCTGTGCTAACATCGGACGTAACACTGCGGGCTCTTTGCTGCGATAAACAAATAATGCGTGTTTTAATAACAATGGAAATGCCAATAAAAATAAGAAATGCCAAGGGCTAAATGCTGTTGATGCCGCAAATAGCACATAACATAAAGCAGCAACGCTTAATAAAACACAGTGATAAATACGTCCTTTCTTCGGTCCCATACGTACAACTAAAGTATTTTTTCCTACTTTTGCATCTTGCTCAATATCACGTAAATTATTGATATTTAAAACGGCTGTTGCTAATAAACCTGAGCCTAACGCAGGTAAAGTAATTAAGCTATCAATGCTGTGAGTTTGTAGATAATAAGTTCCACCAACACCTAATAGTCCAAAAAAGAGCAACACTGACAGATCGCCCAAACCTAAATAACCATAAGGTTTAGCCCCTACGGTATAAGTAATGGCAGCAATAATGGCAAGAATACCCAACCCAGCAAAGGCCAATAAATCTGTGAGACTTTGATATGCGATACCAATTAAGAATGTGCCTGAAAAAAATGAACCCACTGCCATTAAAATTAAGCCACATTTAAGCTCATTCGCAGAAATTGCACCTTGCTGAATACCACGTAAAGGCCCAATACGTTCTTCGGTATCTGACCCTTTTTGATGATCACCATAATCGTTAGCAAAGTTAGAAAGTACTTGCAATAAAATGGTAGTAAGCAAGCAAAGTAACATCACGGTGAGATTAAAACTTTCTTTATCCGCCCAATATGCCAATGCTGAACCAGTAAAAATAGAAGCTAATGCCAAAGGCAAGGTTTTTGGGCGAGCGGTTTCCCACCACATTTTCAATTTATGATTTGTCATTTTTTTTGACCGCACTTTTGATTACAATAAAGGGCGTATTCTACACGGAAATTGCCTTTTTATGAATGATTTAACACTGACGCTTCACCCAATTGCGGTGATTCACACGCCTTACAAAGAAAAATTCTCGGTGCCACGACAGCCAGATTTAGTACAGGATGGCATTGGTATTGTGGAACTGCTCCCTCCGTATAATTCGCCAGAAGCTGTACGAGGATTAGAGCAATTTAGCCATCTTTGGCTTATTTTCCAATTTGACAAAGTACCCCATGGGAAATGGCAATCTACTGTTCGCCCCCCTCGTTTAGGCGGAAATCAACGTGTCGGTGTCTTTGCTTCACGCGCTACGCATCGCCCTAATCCGCTAGGCTTATCCAAAGTTGAATTACGCCAAATGGAATGCATTCATGGCCGTGTTTTTCTGCATTTGGGTTCCGTGGATCTTGTCGATGGCACACCTATTTTTGATATTAAACCTTATATTGCCTACGCTGATAGCGAACCTGAGGCAAAATCAAGTTTTGCGCAAGAAAAACCACCTGCAAAATTAAGCGTAGAATTTACAGAAATCGCCCAAAGCGCAGTTGAAAAATATCACAAAAACCGACCGCACTTAGCAAGATTTATTACGGAAGTGATCGCACAAGATCCCCGTCCCGCTTATCAACAAGGTAAAGAAACTGATCGTATTTATGGTATTAGTCTGTACGAATTTAATATTAAATGGCGTATTAAAGCAGGGACAACAGATTGTGTCGAAATTCTGGATATCCAAAAATTAAAAGAACAAAAAAGCTGACTTTCGTCAGCTTTCTTTTTATCGTTTTAATTCTGTCTAATCTGGCAATGCATTCAGCACAGCTTTGACGAGCGTTGCCAATGGAATAGCGAAAAATACGCCCCAGAACCCCCATAATCCGCCAAAAATTAATACTGAAATAATGATTACTAAAGGATGTAAATTAACAACTTCAGAGAATAAATACGGCACCAACAAGTTTCCATCTAGAAGTTGACTCACCGCAAAGGCCACAATTAAATACCAAAACGTTGGAGAAATGCCAAACTGGAACATGGCGACTAAAGCGACGGGAATCGTCACCAATACCGCACCGATATAAGGCACTAATACAGAAAGCCCAACGGCAACAGAAAGCAACAGCGGATAATTTAAACCAAAGCTTAAAAAGATAATATAAGTCACCACGCCAACAATCAAAATTTCTAACAATTTGCCATGAATATAATTCGCAATTTGTTGCTGCATCTCATTCCATACTTTAGACGCTAAAAGACGGTTTTTAGGCAAAAATCGGCTTACACCAGCAAGAAGTTCTGTTTTATCTTTCAGCATAAAGAACATCATTAATGGCACTAAAAATGCATAGATACCCAGTGATACAAGGTTCATTAATGAAGTAATCGACAATTTCACCGCAGATTCACCAAAGCCCAAAATCTTCGCTCGAGCCGCACTAAAAAAGGTGTCAATCATGGTGTAATCGATGAGTTCAGGATAATGCTCAGGAAGGGCTAATAACCATTCATGTAACTTATTGAACATAGCTGGCAAATCGCTTAATAAGGAAATCGTTTGATTCCATAATGTTGGTACAAGCCCGAAGAAAATTAATAACGCTAAGGTTAGAAAGCCACCAAAAATAATTAACGTGGCAAGCATTCGAGGAAATTTTAATTTTTTCGTTAAAAAATTAATCGGCATTTCCAATAAATATGCTAATACAATGGCAATCAGCAACGGGGCGATTAAATCACTAAAGAAATAAATCGCAATAAAGCCAAACAACAAAATGGCAAGTAGCCCCATCGCCTGTGGATCGCTTAAGCGACGGCTATACCAATTTTTTAGCATTTCTAACATAAAGTCTTCCTAAACAAGTATTTTTTGTCATTATAAGTTAAAATTTGAATCAATCCTATATCCACTCATTCAACATAAAATAGAAGGAAACGTTATGTCTGTGACGATTTATCATAATCCGCGCTGTTCAAAAAGCCGTGAAACCTTAGCTTTATTAGAAGAAAAAGGCATCCAACCAACTATCGAACTTTATTTGCAACAACACTACTCTGTTGAAGCATTACAGCAACTGGCTAATAAATTAGGATTAGATGATGTCAGAAAAATGATGCGTACCAAAGATGAGCTTTATCAATCATTAGGGTTAGATAATCCTGCATTAACTAATGATGAGTTATTAAAAGCCATCAGTGAAAATTCAGCCCTATTAGAACGCCCGATTGTGGTAAAAGGTGAAAAAGCTAAAATTGGACGACCGCCTGAAAGCGTACTCACCATTTTGTAATTCTATTCATTTTCGCTATAATGACTTGCCGTGAACGACTTCACGGCAATTTTTTAGAGGTAAATATGACAAAAAAAACAAAAAGTGCGGTTGAAAATCAGCCCATTTATCAACACACCAAAGGTGTCGTGAAAGATAATGCCGTGATGGCACTATTACACGACAAATTATTCCGCCAACGCGTTGAGAAAAAACGTAAAGGTAAAGGCAGTTACCAACGCAAAGCAAAATATGCGAGCAATTGGTTTGAAAAGCCCGATGATAAAGTTTTTGATTTCAGAAATTTTATCATCGGGTTTTTCGTTTCAATTTCAGTATAAAAAATAACAAACAGAGGAAGTCTATATGTCAATCAAAACAGAAGTTTTATTTAACAATACTTGGAATGTCCGTATCAGTGATCCGGGTGAAGAAGGTGCTCAAAGCCACTTTTTTGAAACCATTTATCTCACGCTCACGGCTTATTTTGAAGGCGAAAATGTGCGTTATGAATTTGTGCGTAAAGTAGAAGATCAAGTAAAAATCAAACGCTCATTTACAGAATTAAGCGAGTTATTCAAATTCTTGGGGGATTATTTGGATCCGGTTTCACTCGGTAACCTCGGCGTAAAAATGGGTAACTTAGGCGTGAAAGCTGAATAAATTTTTTCTAATAAAAAAGTGCGGTCAAATTGAACCGCACTTTTTATTTATCGACTTATTATATTATTGCGCAAGTAACACACCTAGCGCGGAATAGAGGGATTGAGTGGCTTCATTTGGTAATGCCTTGCCATCTTCATCAGTGATCACGACCGCACTTTGTTTACCCACCGCAGAAATTTGCATTTGGTAAACGCCTTTTTCTAGATTAGGCGGATTCACACCTAAACGTAACCACTCTTGTTTATCCAATGGTTTATATTTCAATTCACGATAACCACGGCCTGCAGATTCAGATGTTGCTTTAAAGCCTAATTTCGGTAGAGCCGAACCTAAACGTTGCCATGCTTGACCAAAGCTTGCATCCATACCCAATGCCATTCTGCCATTCGTATCAGTAATTAAACCAGATTGGAAAGGTCCTACAGAAGCACTACTTAAATCTTGTTGTTGCTTGTTATAAGCGCTAGTGAGCGCCGAAACAAAACGATTTAAACGATCAGATGCATAGCGCTGCTTATCAGCTTGATTTGGCGTATAAATCACTCCATCACGACGCATTTGTTCTACAGAAACCGCTAACGCACTTGCATCTTGCGCCGTAACTTGTTCAATTTTATAACGGATCTCTGTATTGGCTTTATCATCTGCACGACCCGTTGGCGCCCAATCGCTAATTAATACAGCACCATTTAAAGTTGAATTCGTGCCTTCTTCTTTCAATAAACGCTCAATTTGTTTGAGATTATAAAGCTCTGCTTGTGCATCCGTATAAACAATCAATGCACGTTCACCATCAAATTGTGTTAAAGAATTTTTAATAATCGCTAATGGGGTTGAAGGCGGACGAATATCCACGCGTTCTTTTTTCGCATTAAGCTGAGGAAGTTCATAAGTCGGATCAGCTTGCGGCAATGTTACCCCACCACTTGCTAAAGGAGAAAAGCTCGGTATTTCACGATCAGAATTTTGATAAGTGTCATTAGCCGTCTGCATTTTTTCCACGCTGTTTGAACATGCCGATAACAATGCTGCTGCGACTAAACTCAGTACGATTTTTTTCATTCCTTAAATCCTTTCAATAAAAAATAATTAGAATAATGACCGCTCTTTGACAAATAAAAGAGCTGAAAGTTTAAAGGGCTGTAAAAACAACCCTTTAATTCATTAAATTAAGCCAGCAATTTTTAATGCTTCTTCTACTTTTACTTGAGCGCTTTCGCTTAACACAGTAAGTGGTAAACGTAAGTGTGGAGTCTTAATTAAACCTAAACGATATGCAGCCCATTTAACTGGAATTGGGTTTGATTCAATAAATAAATCTTGATGTAAAGGCATTAAACGTGCATTAATTTCTTCCGCTTTCGCAAAATCGCCCGCTAAAGCATAGCGACACATCGCGGCCATATCTTTTGCAGCAAGGTTATTTGTCACAGAAATAACCCCCTCTGCGCCTAATTTCATCGCTTCTAACCCTGTGGCATCATCTCCACTTAATACAATGAAATCTTTACCGGCTAATTCTTTAATCGCTGTAATGCGAGTTAAATCGCCTGTTGCTTCTTTAATCCCTACAATATTCTCAATTTGAGACAAACGCGCCACGGTTTCAGGTTTCATATCACTACCAGTACGACCCGGTACATTATAAAGAAGTTGTGGTAAATCCGTGCATTCTGCAATGGCTTTAAAATGTTGGAACATGCCTTCTTGAGTTGGCTTATTGTAGTAAGGTACAACAGATAAGCAACCCGCGACTCCGCTATCTCGTAGCAATTTTGTCATCACAATGGCTTCACTCGTTGCATTCGCACCGGTGCCAGCAATAATTGGAATACGTCCTTTTGCTAACTCAACTGTCTTTTCAACCACCTTCACATTTTCTTCAATGCTTAATGTGGCAGATTCTCCCGTTGTACCCACAGATACAATTGAATCTGTACCTGCATTGATATGAAACTCGATAAGTTTTTCTAATGTTTCAAAATCAATGTTTCCGTGGTTATCCATCGGGGTTACTAAAGCAACAATACTGCCTGAAAATAAGGGGGTTTGCGTAGTCATAAGGCACTCCATTTACATCTATTTTGCGTTTTAACAATAACATTTGAAAATATTTGGTTATAATCGCTAAAATAGCTTGAATTTACAAATCATTTTTTACATTTTTAAGGATTTTTTATGAAAACATTACAAGTGGGTGACTTAGCACCGCAATTTACCCTTTTAAATCAAGATAATCAGCCAATTTCACTTAGCGACTTTAAAGGCAAAAAAGTACTCGTGTATTTTTATCCAAAAGCCTTAACACCAGGCTGTACAACTCAAGCCTGCGGTTTACGTGATGCTAAAAGCGAGTTAGAAAAATTAGGTGTGATTATTTTAGGCATCAGCACAGATGCGCCAAAAAAACTGGCTCAATTTGTTGAGAAAAAGTCGCTCAATTTCACCTTGCTTTCTGATGAAGATCACCAGGTTGCCGAGCAATTTGGTGTATGGGGAGAAAAGAAATTCATGGGCCGTGTTTATGATGGTATTCACCGTATTACCTTTCTCATTGATGAACAAGGCAAAATTCAGCATGTTTTTGATAAATTCAAAACAGGTGAACATCATCAAATTGTCTTAGATTACCTACAATCCCTTTAAAACACCTCTCAAAACAACCGCACTTTTCTGATTTATCTCAAAGTGCGGTTAAAAAAATACTCATTTTTTTAATTTATATTTACGCTCTATTTTCCATTTGATAGAATTCACATCTAATTGAAATTCATTCTCAATTAAATTTATGTTTTTTTATTACCCATACAAGGACTATCAAATGCTACAACTTTTTGATTTTTTACAACAATATAGTGATTACATAATTATCGGTCTTCTACTTCTGATGAGTGTAATCATGCTCGCAGCTGTGATTGAGCGTTTTCTCTTTTTAAAGCGTGTGAACGTAGCGAAATATTCCAATATTCACGCTCTTGAAATTGATTTAAATCGTAATATGACCGTAATCTCCACTGTCGGTGCCAACGCGCCTTATGTAGGTTTATTAGGAACAGTAATAGGGATTTTATTAACTTTCTTCCAAATTGGTCATGGCGATGGCGAAGTCGATGCGGGAGCCATTATGATGCACCTCTCTCTTGCATTAAAAGCAACTGCATTAGGTATTTTAGTCGCGATTCCTTCCATGATGTTCTATAACGGCTTAGGTCGTAAAGTGGAAGTTAACCGCTTGAAATGGAAAGTATTAAACACTCAAAAAGATAAGGAATAATCGTGAAAAAATTTGATGAAATCAACATTATTCCTTTCATCGACATTATGTTGGTGTTATTAGCGATAGTGTTGGTCACCGCATCCTTTATTTCCCAAGGGAAAATTAAGGTAAATGTGCCCAAAGCGAGTTCAACAGTCGCATTCAAGTCAGATGAATTAACAAAATTATTAACGGTTACAGCTGATAAGCAACTTTATTTTAATGATAAGCCTATTTCACAAGAAGCGCTTGAAAAAGAAATTATGGGTTGGAATAAAGATCAAAAAGTAACGTTAAAAATTGATGCTGAAGCTTCCTTCCAAGATTTCGTAACCATTACCGATATGTTATCGAAAAATGAAATCAAAAATGTCGTTATTGTATCTATGAAAGATAAAGGCGCTCCAAGCAAAACAACTCAAGCAAATGAATCAAAAAATACGCCTGAAGTAGGTGGAGTTGCAAGCGGAGGCGTTGGAGTAGGACGTAGTCAATGAACAGCCAACAAACCAAACGATCATTATTAGGTTTGCTTATTTCCTTATTGATTCATGGTAGCATCCTTGGTGCGTTATTTTGGAACTGGCATACGCCACATGAAGCAGCAAGCGATGCACCAGGTGAAATATCCACGACGATTTCAATGGAAATGATTCAAGGAATGCGAGTGGAAGAACCTACTCCAGAACCGGAACCTGAACCTCAACAGGTGGAACCAGAGCCTGAAAAACAGGACATCGTTGAGGATCCAACGAAAAAACCAGAGCCTGAAAAGAAAAAAGAACCTGAGAAAAAGCCAGAAAAACCAATAGAAAAGCCGAAACCAAAACCGAAAGAGAAGCCAAAAGAAAAGCCTAAAAATGAGGTAAAAACAGAGAAACCGGTAGAAATGCCGAAGAGCTTACCGATTGGCGATAAGAATATTAATTCAACGGCTACGGCAAATTCTAAAGCAACGACTACAGGTCAACCTGGTACAAATGGCGTTCAAGGTGGCTCTGGTGCCAATACAGATGAACATAATGCCTATCGTGCGGCTATTCGACGTGAAATTGAACGGCATAAACGCTACCCGGCTCGAGCGAAAATGATGCGTAAACAAGGTGTTGTGAGCGTAAGTTTTAGCGTTAGTTCAGATGGTTCGTTATCAGGAGAACGTGTGACTAACTCCTCTGGAGATGAAAGCCTAGATAATGCAGCACTTGAGGCTGTGAGAAGTGCAAGACCAGTTGGTCCAAAACCCGCAGGATTTGCCTCTTCAGTCAGTGTACCAATTAGCTTCACCATTCAATAGGTAAATAAAAAGGCGAACAATAATGTTCGCCTTTCTTTTTGCTAAGCTTAATTAGCCCATACCGTATTTTTTCAATTTCTTACGCAATGTACCACGGTTAATACCGAGCATATTTGCCGCACGGGTTTGGTTACCGCGGGTGTATTGCATAATCATATCTAACATCGGGTGTTCAACTTCCGCTAATACTAATTCGTAAAGATCATTCACATCCTGACCATCTAATTGTGATAAGTAATTGCGTAAAGCTTGTTTTACTGAATCACGTAATGGTTTGTTTGTTACTTGTGATTGAGAGTTTAAAACTGAAACGGTTAACGCTTCAGACGGACTACGTTGTTGTTCTAACATTTTTCTTTATCCAAAATTGAATTTAAAAAATCTTCCAGCACAATTAACTGCTCTTTCGGTTCATTAATTGCGTTAAAAGTCTGTCTAAAAACGGAATCGGGTTGAATTCCCTGTAAATACCAAGCCACGTGTTTGCGAGCTATTCGATAGCCTTTTTGTTCACCATAGAACTGATGAAGTTCTTGAATATGACGCAAAATATGACCGCACTTTTCACGTAAACTTGGTGTTTGAATTATCGTATCATGTTCTACTAGTGCTTCCACCGCTTGGAAAAGCCATGGATTGCCTAGAGCGGCACGACCGATCATTATTGCATCGGCACCTGTGTACTCAAGTACCTTTTTCGCTTTCGAGGCAGAATCAATATCCCCATTCGCAATGACTGGAATTGAAATTGATTGTTTGACTGCTCGAATATTGTCGTATTCCGCTTCGCCTTCAAATAAGCATTCTTTCGTCCGCCCATGAATGGTTAAAGCTTGAATACCAGATTGTTCTGCAATTTTGCCGATTTGCACACAGTTTCGATTTGCTTTATCCCAACCTGTGCGAATTTTTAACGTCACAGGTACATCAACGGCATTCACCACTTCTTTTAAAATTTTTTCCACTAAATCGGGAAATTGAAGCAGTGCAGAGCCCGCTAATTTTCGATTTACTTTCTTTGCGGGACAGCCCATATTGATGTCGATAATTTCAGCACCATAAGCTACATTAATTGCTGCAGCTTGGGCCATTTCTAAAGGATCAGAACCTGCGATTTGCACCGCATTTAATCCTAACTCTTCACTATGTGCTAAACGAAGTTTCGATTTCTCTGTATGCCAAACTTGTGGATTAGTGGACATCATCTCTGAAAACGTTAATCCCGCACCGTAATGGGCACATAAACGTCGAAAAGGTTGATCCGTAATACCTGCCATGGGTGCCAATAAAATACGATTTTTTAATTCATAAGAACCAATTCGCATTTTATGTTATCCCCAATTACAAGTCCTAATCTCTAGCAAGTCAGGCAACAGCAGTCACCGACAAGGGGTGCTATATTACGCATTTTTCGTTTTTTTTGCAAAGGGAAATTTGTTCAAAAAATGCACTTTTTTAATTGACAAAAAGAAATTAAGCCGATTTTAATTTACCTGTAATACGGCACCATTCCTCTTTCACCGCTACGGGATCTAAATTAAACGATTGCGCATACGCATCGCATACCGATTGTGCTTGTGTTTCTAAAATGCCCGATAATCCAAGATCGCCCCCCTCTTTCACTAATTGAGAAATAATCGGGTAAAGTTCTTTCAATGGCCCCGCAAGAATATTCGCCACAACGACATCCGCTTTTAAATCTTCAGGTTTATCATCGGATAAGAAAAGTTGTAGACGATCCGCCACACCATTTTGTTCTGCATTATTACGACTGGCGAGAATCGCTTGTGGATCGATATCAATACCAATCGCATTTTTAGCCCCTAATTTAAGGGCTGCAATGGCAAGAATTCCAGAGCCACAACCAAAATCGATGACGGTTTTGTCAGTTAAATCCAAACCATCTAACCACTCTAAACAAAGTGCAGTTGTTGGGTGTGTACCTGTCCCAAAAGCTAAACCAGGATCAAGCATCACATTAACTGCATTTTGATCTGGCACTTCACGCCAGCTTGGGCAAATCCATAAACGTTTGCCAAATTGCATTGGGTGGAAGTTATCCATCCATTCACGTTCCCAATCTTTATCCTCGATTTGCTCAATTTTGTAAGCAGTGTTTTCATCTAAATGATGTGCTTGTTTAAGCAAACTCACAATTTCATTCATATCGGTTTCTGCATCAAATAATGCAATCACATCCGTATTTCCCCACAAACGTGTTTCGCCTGGAAGTGGTTCAAAAATCGGTGTATCTTGGCTATCCATAAATGTGACCGAAACTGAGCCGATTTCTTCTAAAAAATCGCTAATTTTCTCAGCTTTTTCATTTGTACTATTTAAGCGAATTTGAATCCACGCCATCTTCTTTTCCTTTTAATTAATTTCTTTATGTAACCATTTCGGTAATAAACTTACGCCTAGGGCTGAAACTACAATAATGATAATCCCAAGCGCTGAAACAAGTGAAACCTCTTCGTTAAGCAATAATACCGCCAAAAAGACACCGAAAATCGGCTCAAGTGCGGTCAAAATTCCCGAGATTTTTGCATCCACTGAATTTAAGCCTTTATTCCACAACCAAAAGGCAAACCAACTGCATGCTACACCAAGGTAAATCAAACCGAAGAAACCAAGCCAGTTAAAATGGATATCCCAGTTTTCAGTCATCAATAAAGTAAATGGCAGCATGGTGATAGTTGCCAACACAATCGAAATGGATGTATAGGCTTGTACTGAAACCGTTGCCACCACTTTTTTCGTCCAACGTAAGCAACAAGCAAACACAATACTTGCCGCTACTATTAAGGAGCAACCCAATAAACTAATTTGACTTGAGCCTTCATTGCCCTGCCCACCGAGAATTAAAATGGCCACGCCTAAAAAGGCAAAAGCGCCACACAACCAATGATACCATTTCGCACGATCTTGAAAGAAAAAATGCCCAATAAAAATCACACATAACGGCTCTAATCCTATCATGGTCGTTGCGCTCGCCGCGCTCGTATATTTTAAGCCAATAAATTGCAGCAAAAAGGTGGCAGTATAATTAAAAAAACCTAACCACCAAAGCTGTTTTCGCATAGGTTTAGACACGCCTTTCCAACGACGAAAAAAGAGTGGCATCACAATAATCGCCGCCATTAATAAACGGGCTTGGATCATCAAAATGGTGTCCATCATTGTAAAGGTGTATTTAGCGGCAACAAAGGCACTACTCCAAATAAACAATGCTAGGATCTGGTAAATCATAAAGTGCGGTCCATTTTTACTGTTTTTTTTGCGCCGAATTGGTTACCCAAGATGAAAGCAATCAAGCCAAATACAAGCGCCGGTACAATCGCATTAAAACCAAATAGTTTGATACCAAATTGAGTCAGTAGCACATAACTACTTAATCCCACTACCATTGAGCTTATTGCACCTGCTGCATTTGCTTTATCCCAATAAATGCCTAATACAATCACCCAAAGGAATGCTGCTTCTAATCCACCGAAAGCAAATAGATTCAACCAAATAATCATATCAGGTGGATTCAGTGCGGCAAGAATTAACAACGCCGATAAAATTAGTGTAATGACTGATGAAATACGGCTAATTCGTTTTTCATTCTTCGCAGCTTCAGGTTTGCTTGCAAGATATAAGTCTTTCACAAAAATTGAGGAGGATTGAATGAGTTGCGCATCAACTGTGGACATAATCGCCGACATCGGTGCAGCTAAGAAAATCCCTGCAACAATAGGAGGAAGCACTTCCAACATTAAGGTTGGAATCACTTTATCTGACACCGTTAAATCTGGCACAACAGCACGACCTAAAGCGCCCGCCAAATGCATCCCTAACATAATAACTGAAAGGACAATCGTACCAATGAGCATGCCTCGATGTAAGGCTTTACTATCTTTAAAAGCCATACAACGCACGGCTGTATGTGGCAAACCAACCACACCAAAACAGACTAAGATCCAAAAGGATGCCATAAATTGAAAATCAAGCATCTCATTCGGACCGTAAGGACTTACTAAATTCGGATCAATTTCAGTTAATTTATTGACCGCACTTTCTACGCCACCAAGATGGTAAATCACGCCCACTAATAGCACGATTGTGCCAAAAATCATTACTGTACCTTGAATCGTATCGGTTAACACAACTGCTCGGAAACCACCAATAAACGTATAAATACCAACCGTTAAGGCAAAAATAAGTAAGGCATGAGTATAAGGAATCCCTATCGTGGTTTCGAGCAATCTCGCCCCACCAATAAATTGCACAACCATAGCTGCAAAAAAGGCAAGCAACAATGCTAGACTGGAAATCCAAACGAGATATTTATTTTTATAACGATAGAGAAATAAATCATTGATAGTAAGCGCATTGGTCTCGCGAGAAAGTAATGCAAACTTTTTGCCCAATGCACCTAAGGCTAGCCAAACAGCCGGCACTTGGATCATGGCGAGTAATACCCAGCCTAGCCCATATTTATAAGCTGCCCCTGGTCCACCAACAAAAGAACTGGCGCTGGCATAAGTGGAAGCCGTTGTCATCGCAAGGACAAAGCCCGTCATGGAGCGATTTCCTACATAATATTCCGTAAGGAAATCACCTTTACTGCGTTTTACATAAGCAAATAATGCCGCGCCAAAGATGAAGACTAAATAGATAGCTAATGGGAGAATAATACCTAAATTCATTATTTATTCTCCTTTGACTCAACATCTAGCGGGATATCTAAAAAGACAATTTTGACAATCCAATACCCAATGACCACAAACAAAATAGGTAAATAAATACAGGATAATTCAAACCATAACGGAAAACCTATCGGCCCGGGTGAATCTTTCGGGAGATAAGCGCACATACACCACCCAATCACATAAAAAATTGCTAAACCTAATGCCCAGCGAGCTTCCTTAGCTGCTTGCTTATACCGTTGTGAAAGTTCCATTTTGAGTTCCTATTAAAAAATTTTACCGTCAGATAATTATTCAACGATAAACAAAAAGGCAGAAATATTCTGCCTTTGCCTAGAAAATTATAAATTAATCATGCATCCCTAATTTCTTCTCTAAATAGTGGATATTTGCACCACCTTTTTGGAAGTTTTCATCTTCAAGAATGAGTTCATGAAGTGGGATATTTGTTTTGATACCGTCAATGATCGTCTCTGATAATGCATTTTGCATACGACGGATTGCGACATCACGAGTATCACCGTATGTGATTAATTTTGCGATCATAGAATCATAATGCGGAGGAACGGTATAACCACCATACACATGTGAATCCCAACGAACACCTAAACCACCTGGTGAATGTAAGTGTACCACTTTACCTGGAGATGGTAAGAATGTTTTTGGATCTTCTGCATTGATACGACACTCAATTGCATGACCTTTCACTTTAATATCTTCTTGTTTATAAGAAAGTGGTAAACCAGCTGCAATACGCAATTGTTCTTTCACCAAATCCACACCAGTAATCATTTCTGTTACTGGATGCTCTACTTGAATACGAGTATTCATTTCGATGAAATAGAACTCACCATTTTCATATAAGAATTCAAATGTACCTGCACCGCGATAGCCAATTTCAACACAAGCCTTCGCACAGCGAGAACCAATATCACGACGAACTTCTTCGGTAATACCTGGCGCAGGCGCTTCTTCCACGACTTTTTGATGGCGACGTTGCATAGAACAATCGCGCTCTGCAAGATAAATTGCATTACCGTGTGTATCCGCTAAAACTTGAATTTCAACATGGCGTGGATTTTCTAAATATTTTTCCATATAAACCATGTCATTATTAAATGCTGCTTTTGCTTCAGCTTTGGTCATCGCAATTGATTCTTCAAGTGCATCTTCGCTACGAACGACACGCATACCACGACCACCGCCGCCGCCAGATGCTTTGATAATAATTGGATAACCAATACGTTTTGCAATTTCTTTATTTTTCGCGATATCACTGCCTACAGGACCATCAGAACCTGGAACACAAGGCACGCCCGCTTTTTTCATTGCCTTAATCGCAGAAACTTTATCACCCATTAAACGAATGACATCTGCTGTTGGACCGATAAAAGTAAAGCCTGAACGCTCAACTTGCTCTGCAAAATCTGCATTTTCAGAAAGGAATCCATAACCAGGGTGAATAGCATCCGCACCAGTTACTTCTGCCGCTGCAATAATAGCTGGAATATTTAAATAACTTTTTACAGATGGAGCAGGTCCAATACAGACTGTTTCATCTGCAAGTAACACGTGTTTTAAATCACGATCAGCGGTAGAGTGAACCGCCACGGTTTTAATGCCTAATTCTTTACAGGCACGCAAAATACGCAGTGCAATTTCACCACGGTTAGCAATCACAACTTTTTCTAACATAACAATTTCCACTTGGGTGAAAAAATGGCGAGAAAGCTCGCCATTTCAGATTGATAGGGATTATTCGATAACGATCAATGGTTGATCAAATTCAACCGCTTCGCCATCATTTACTAAGATTGCTTTAACCACACCAGCTTTATCAGCTTCAATACGGTTCATCATTTTCATTGCTTCAACGATACAAAGTGCATCACCTACTTTGACTGTTTGTCCCACTTCCACGAAAGCTTTCGCTTCAGGACTTGGGCTACGATAGAATGTACCCACCATTGGTGAACGTACTTGGTGACCAGACATTTCAGCTGCAGGCGCTTCCGCAGGTGCAGCCGCTGCAGGTGCTGGCGCTGCTGCCGGAGCCGCAACCGGTGCGACTGGCGCCGCTGCATATTGAATTGCAGCAGGTGCAACCGCTGGTGCCGCACGACTAATACGTACTGTACCTTCTTCTTCTTGCACTTCTAATTCAGTGATACCCGATTCTTCTACTAATTCAATTAGTTTTTTGATTTTACGAATGTCCATACGTTCTTCCTAAAAATAATAATGAATTGTTGACCGCACTTTCAGAATGGATTCCCAAAGTGCGGTCATTTTAAAACCTGTTTTTGTGCCGGCAAGATTACCGCAAAATCACGAACTTTGCGATAAATTTCTGCGAAAATCTGTAAATTTTATGAAAATTTATGCTTTTTTATTTAAAAAATCCAATGCAAATTGAAGCGCAAACTCATAGCCTTTTGCACCTAAGCCACAAATCACGCCTTCAGCCACATCACTAAAGTAAGAATGGTGACGGAATGGCTCGCGCTTATACACATTAGACAAATGGATTTCAACAAAAGGAATTGACACTGCAAGCAACGCATCACGCAATGCAACACTGGTATGCGTATAAGCTGCTGGGTTAACTAAAATAAAATCCACTTTCTGAAAACTTTGATGAATCTTATTAATTAACTTTTCTTCGCTATTTGCTTGAAAGCACTCAAAATTCACATCATGCTGCGACGCAAGTTTTGCCACATTTTCTTCAATGGCAGATAACGAAAGCGAACCATAATGTTTCGGCTCTCTTGCGCCCAACATATTTAAGTTCGGGCCATTTAACAGCAAAATATTGAATTTTTTTGACATTTTCACATCCTTTAACTTGTGCGAATTATAGCGATTTTTTATGTAATGGTGGTCGTATCTCTATGCAATTTTGGTAATAAATTCTGAATTCAAATCAATTAACGGTAAATCTGAGCCTGGCCATGCACGTAATACCTGATGTTGCATTAAATTCAGGGTATCCAATCCTGGAGTTACATTAGGCGTATACTGTGCCGCAATACGAGCGAGTTGCGTCAATCCAAGACTACTTTCAAGGCTCGAGCTGATCACTGCTTTTATGCCTAAACTATGCGCTTGAGCAATCAGCTTTTGACAATCTTGCAACGAGCCAATCAATGTTGGTTTAATCACAATGGCGCTTAAGTGCGGTTCTTTTTCTACAAGAAAATCTGGCTCACGTACACTTTCATCCCAAGCAATATTAATGCCTGTTTGAGTAGCAAATTGGCGGCTCTCTTCACGTGTTTTACAAGGTTCTTCCAAAAATTGAATACGAGAACGATGTTGTGGTTTTACTTTCTCCGCAAATTTTAATGCCTTTTCCAAGGTCCATTGACGATTCGCATCTAGACGTAATTGCAAATCAGGAATAGCTTCAAGAAACATATCCGTAATCAAACCATCACGATTCGCTTCATACATACCGACTTTAATTTTAGCCACTTTGTCACCGGGCATTTGATTCAGTTCCGCATACAACTCATCAGGATCGCCATAGCACAACGGTGCAGTATGATAGTTGCCTTCCTCATTTAAATAACGCTTCATCTCATCCATCGCCGTGCTAATACCGAAAGCAACGGAAGGATAACAACCATCAAGGGGCACTCTTGGTGCTTCGCAGCTTGCATGACACCAATTTGTCAGCCATTCAATGGCTTGCTCTTGCGCTTGTTCGATAGTTTCTTCGCTAAACCCAGGTAAAGGTGCAATTTCTCCCCATCCATCACGGCTACAGGCAACACGTACAATCAAGCCTTCTCGACGTTTTAAAAAACGCCCACGCAAGATTAACTGACTATCAACGGGAATAGAATAACGATAAAGATTAAATGATTTGGTTTCCATCTTATTCTCCTTGATGACAAAAGTGCGGTTAAAAACACACTGATTTTTAACCGCACTTTTATGTTCAAATTAAGGATTGCGTCTGAATTTGCTGAAGTCTGGTGCGCGTTTTTCGTTAAACGCGTTACGACCTTCTTGACCTTCTTCAGTCATATAGAACAACATGGTTGCGTTACCCGCGAGTTCTTGTAAACCAGATTGGCCATCACAGTCTGCATTTAATGCAGCTTTCAAGCAACGTAATGCAATTGGGCTGTTACGTAACATTTCACGACACCAACGCACGGTTTCTTTTTCTAAATCAGCATAAGGCACGACAGTATTCACTAAGCCCATATCTAATGCTTCTTGCGCATTATATTGAC
Source organism: Haemophilus sp. (assembly GCA_019423005.1). Classification (GTDB taxonomy): domain Bacteria; phylum Pseudomonadota; class Gammaproteobacteria; order Enterobacterales; family Pasteurellaceae; genus Haemophilus_D. The sequence continues at coordinate 8,471 of JAHZCF010000066.1, read as the reverse complement.
GGCATAAGAACCAAATTTCGCGGGCTTTTTTCTGACCCACTAAACGCGCCATATAGCTTGCGCCCCAGCCACCATCAAATGAACCAACTTTGGGTCCAGTTTGACCGAAAATCGCATTGTCTGCCGCAATGGTTAAATCACATAACATATGAAGTACGTGACCACCACCGATCGCATAACCTGCGACCATTGCCACCACTGGTTTTGGACAAGTACGAATATCACGTTGGAAATCCAATACATTTAAGTGATGTACACCGCTTTCATCTTTGTAACCGCCGTAGTCACCACGAATTTTTTGGTCGCCACCAGAACAGAATGCTTTTTCGCCTTCACCGGTTAACACAATCACGCCAATTTTTTCATCGAAACGCGCGTTAGAAAATGCATGGATCATTTCTTTGATTGTTTGCGGACGAAATGCATTGCGCACTTCTGGACGATTAATGGTGATTTTTGCAATACCATCAGTCGATTTGTGGAAACGAATATCGGTATAGCCTTCGCTATGATCAACCCACTCAACTGGTGCATATAAAACATCATCTTTTGGATTTTGCATTGTTCTTTCCTTTATAAGTGTAAAAAGTGCGGTCATTATAGCGGAAGTTTTTTAGTTCGGGAAAGAAAATCAATTATTGAAGACTTTACAATTATGTCGTTATTGTTAAAATTCCGCCATTCCAACTTTAGTAAGGAAATTTAAGTGAAAAAAATTATTTTTTTAAGTAGCATCATGTTATTAAATGCTTGTAGTTTATTTGGTTCATCACAATCAACTATTCCTGCTGAATTCGCACAAGCAGACTATCTCCTGTCTGATGCCAATGCGAAAACATGGGCTGTAGCAAGTAAACAAGCTGAACAATGTATCTATCCAAATTTAACTCGCATTCAGCAACAACATTTTGCCAAAGAAGATAGCTATATTCATTCCCAATATGTCTTTTTCTATCCGTTAGAAAAAATCATCGGTGAAGACTATGTAAAAATGATTCAAAAAGATGAAAAATCGATGAACTACGCGACCTATCAATTTAAGAAATTCCGCGCAGAACTTGGTGATGTCGATGCATTAGAGCCAAAAGCTTGCCAAATCTTACGTACTCAGGCAAAAGAAGACTTAGATGTGGTGAAAGGCCAGTATGTAAATGGCATGGTAGATGAAACGAAAAATGATGATGGCACATTGAAGAAAACCGGTGATGGTATTGCCACCAATCAAAACAAATTCTTCTTTGATATTATTAAATGGGGTTCAGCCCTTCTTCTCTAATTTTTATTATTTTATATAAATTTATATCACTCTCACGGCGTAAATATTTTTTACGCCTTTTTTATATCAAGAGAAAACGGTTGCGATCAAAAAAAGCTTAAATTTTCAGTAAAAAAGCAAAATAGTCATTTAAATTAAAGTCATTTTCAGCTAGTCTAACAAGAGTTAGTTTTTACAAGGAGAAAACATCATGACAACGCTTTTTGATATTGCACAAAACTGGTTAAATCAAGATCCTGATGCAGAAACTCACGCAGAATTAACCGCACTTTTAACGGCGGCGAAAAATGGTGATGAAAAAGCACAATCTGAATTACAAGCTCGCTTTAGTGGCCGTTTACAATTTGGTACCGCTGGGCTTCGTGGACCATTACAAGCAGGCCCTATGGGGATGAACCGTGTTTTAGTAGCACAAGCAGCAGGTGGTTTAGCGGATTATTTAAAAGATTACGACAAACAACCTTCTATCGTGATTGGTTACGATGGTCGTAAAAACTCTGATGTTTTCGCTCGTGATACTGCTGAAATCATGGCGGGTGCAGGCGTGAAAGCTTACTTACTTCCACGTAAATTACCCACTCCAGTATTAGCTTACGCGATCCAATATTTTGATACCACTGCTGGTGTCATGGTGACTGCAAGTCACAACCCACCGGAAGATAACGGCTATAAAGTTTACTTAGGTAAAGCGAATGGCGGTGGCCAAATCGTTTCGCCTGCTGACAAAGATATCGCCGCATTAATCGATAAAGTCGCTGCGGGTAACGTAAAAGATTTACCACGTAGCCAAGATTATGTGGTGTTAGATGATGAAGTAGTTAATGCTTATATCGAAAAAACCGCTTCTCTTGCTAAAGAACCTAAAGCAGACATTAACTACGTTTATACCGCAATGCACGGTGTAGGCTATGAAGTATTAAGCAAAACCTTAACAAAAGCAGGTCTTCCACAACCTCACATTGTGGCAGAACAAGTATGGCCAGATGGCACATTCCCAACAGTAAACTTCCCTAACCCAGAAGAAAAAGGTGCATTAGATTTAGCGATTAAAGTAGCAAAAGAACACAATGCAGAATTCATTATTGCCAATGACCCTGATGCAGACCGTTTAGCAGTGGCTGTTCCAGATGCAGAAGGTAACTGGAAACCTTTACACGGTAACGTAGTAGGTTGTTTCTTGGGTTGGTATTTAGCAAAACAATACCATGCAAAAGGTGAGAAAGGCGTATTAGCGTGTTCTTTAGTATCTTCTCCAGCGCTTGCTGAAATTGCGAAAAAATACGGCTTCCAATCAGAAGAAACCTTAACCGGTTTCAAATACATCGGTAAAGTTCAAGGCTTATTATTCGGTTTCGAAGAAGCGCTTGGTTACTTAGTTGATCCTGATAAAGTACGCGATAAAGATGGTATTTCTGCAGCTATCGTGTTCTTAGATTTAGTGCGTCACTTAAAAGCACAAGGCAAAACCTTAGCGGATTACGCCAATGACTTCACGCAAGAATTCGGTGCTTATGTAAGTGGTCAAATTTCTATTCGTGTAAGCGATTTATCTGAAATTGGTAAATTAATGGCCGCACTTCGCAACACGCCTCCAGCAGAAGTAGGTGGTGTTAAAGTGGCACAATTCATCGACCACACTAAAACTGATCGTCAAAGCGACATCCTCGTATTCGTACTAGAAAACGGTAGCCGCTTAATCGTTCGTCCATCTGGTACTGAACCGAAAATCAAGTTCTATCTTGATGCGCGCGGTAAAGATCCAAAAGACGCCGATCAAGTTTTAGCACAATTTGATGAAGGTGTTCGTCAAATCCTTCGTCAAAATGCTTACGGCAAACAAGATTGCTAATTGAGAAAACTATTAAATAATAAAAAACGCTAGGTTTGATGCCTAGCGTTTTATTTTTGCTTATTTCAATGCAAGTTGTAACTTGCCCTGATGTTTTTCCAATAAAGTCTCTGCTTGAGCACGATCTAATCCACTCAGAATCATCATAATCGCTAATTTCGCATTTTGATCAGCCTGCTTTAATGTCTCTTCTGCGAGAGCCTTATCGCAATCCGTGGCTTGCATGACGATACGAATGGCACGAGCTTTCAGTTTTTCATTACTCGCCTGCACATCCACCATTAAGTTTTGATAGCATTTGCCCATTAAGATCATGGAAGCTGTCGTCAGCATATTAAGCACGAGTTTTTGTGCCGTACCTGATTTTAAACGGCTCGAACCCGTCAGTACTTCTGGTCCCACTACCGTATCAATGGCAATATCCACAATATTCGCCATCCCTGAATTCGGATTACTTGCAATCGAAACCGTCACTGAACCTAGACTTTTCGCATATTCCAATGCACCGATTACATAAGGTGTTCGGCCACTTGCAGCAATACCCACCAACACATCTTTTGAGGAAAATTGAATTGTTTGTAAGTCAACCACGGCTTGTGCTTTACTGTCTTCTGCGCCTTCAATTGGATGACGCAATGCCCGCTCGCCGCCTGCAATAATACCTTTCACCATTTCAGGTGACACACCAAATGTTGGCGGGCATTCAGAAGCATCAAGTACGCCTAATCGACCACTGGTTCCAGCGCCAATATAGACTAATCGACCACCTTGTTGAAATGCAGCAACAATACATTCGACCGCTTGGGCAATTTGAGGTAAGCATTTTTCAATTGCCAAAGGCACTTGTTTATCTTCCTTATTCATTAACTGCACAATTTCCAATGCAGACAAGCTATCCACATGCATGGAATTGGGATTCCGTTGTTCAGTAATTAAAGTTGAAAGGGTTTGTAATAAATTTTCTGCCATGGTTTATTCCTTTGGAAAAATCGCCCCTAAACTGACCGCACTTGTGGCACCCGTCACACTCGGTAAATTAGCGGGCAAATTATGCATACGACGATAGGCCAACCAAGCAAAAGCTGCCGCTTCCACATAATCGATATCAAGTTCTAATTCCGTCGTCAGTTGAATACGCCAATTTAGTAATGCCTGTTTTAAACCATTCATGATCACCTGATTTTTAGCACCTCCGCCACAAACAAGTAATCTGCATGGTAATGTCGTCTGAATATTATTAAGGGCTAATACAATACTTTGCACGGTAAATTCAGCCAAGGTGGCTTGCACATCTTGTGGTAAAAGTGCGGTCGTTTTGCCTGTTATTTTTTGAATTTTATTCTCTAGCCAAGCCAAATTAAATAATTCACGCCCCGTGCTTTTCGGTGGTGGAAGCTGAAAGAAATCTTCATCTAATAATACCGCTAACAAATCTGGATTCACTTGACCTGAAGCCGCCCATTCACCATTTTTGTCGTAAGCTTTGCCTTGATGTTTTTCGATCCATTGGTCGAGCAAGGCATTACCGGTTCCCGTATCAAAGCCAATGACAGGCTGTTCGGGTATCAATAACGATATATTGCTAATACCGCCAATATTAAGCACCACCGTTGCCCAGTTAGGATCAAAAAATACCGCTTGATGAAAAGCGGGTACTAAAGGCGCCCCTTGTCCACCAAACGCCATATCTTTACGGCGCAAATCACCAACAACCGTAATACCTGTTTTAGCGGCTAATAAATTCATATCACCGATTTGCATGGTAAACGGAAATTGACCTTTTGGGGAATGCCACACTGTTTGCCCATGACAGCCAATGGCTTCAATCTGTTCTGGCTTTAACTGGTGTTTACATAAAAAGGCATTTACGCAATCGGCATAAAGCAAGCCAAATTGATGATCGAGCTCACCCAATGCTTGTAATGATGTTTCACCAGATTGAATAAGTGCGGTCACTTTTTCGCGTAAATTTGCCGGCATCGGCGTAAAATCTGCAGCAATTAATTTGGTTTGATTCGATTGGATGTCAGTAAGGGCAATATCCACCCCGTCAAGGCTAGTGCCGGACATAATGCCAAGATAATAAGTCATAGTGTTCAATTCGTGAGTTTTTCAGAATTATAGCGGATTTTAAAAAAATAAAAAAAGAGAGAACATTGCGGTTCTCTCTTTTCATCATTAATGATGCTTATAAAGCATCAATGACTAAATCGCTTTTTAGCTATTGATGGAATAAGGTAATGGTTCAATTTTCAGAACGGTTCCATCTTCAGGTAAACGGAAATGCGTCCCTTCTTCTAAATCGTTATTCATCACCACGTGTAACCATAAAACGCCGTCAAAATTGACCGCACTTACGATCGTACCGGTTTTACGCCAAGCTGTTTCTAACTGCATTTCTATTTCGCTACCGATTTTCGGTGTAACCGTGGTTTCCCCCGAAAGCACATACATCGCACGTTTATTGGCACCACGATATTTGGCTCGCGCGACAGTTTCTTGCCCGATATAACAGCCTTTAGTAAAAGAAATCGCTTGTTCAATCGCTTGTAGATTTAATGCCTGCGGGATAAATTCATTTTGTGTTTCCGCACTCAAGCTTGGTAAGCCCGCTTGAATATCCGCACAAAGCCATTGTTTTTCATCGCCATTCAAGGTGACATCTAAGGGTGTAGGATTGATCAAAATTGCTCGATTTTCATCAATATCCAAGGTGATTTGTGCTTGAATTCGACCGCACTTTTCACCAATTAAGCCGACAATTTGCCAATCCAATACTTGAAATGTCACTTTTGAAAACACGGCATATTTTTTTAGATGATCGAGTGGCGCAAATAAATTTTTCGGCATTAAAATCAAAAACTGCTCTGCTGAAAGCTTAATTAAGCGGAACAACGAATTCATTTTGCCTTTAGGATCACAATGCGCTGTAAGCGTTGAAGCGTCTGCTGCCAAATGCACCACATCACAAGTTAATTGGCCTTGCAGATATTTCTCCGCATCTACGCCCGCCACTTCCACCAAATCATAGTGGTTTAATGAAATAAATGTTGCCATGATTTTTCCTATTCAAGGTTTTGAATTTGCTCACGCATTTGTTCGATTAATACTTTTAATTCCACGGCAGAAGCGGTGATATCTGCATTAATGGATTTAGATGCCAACGTGTTCGATTCACGATTCAGCTCTTGCATCATAAAATCCAGTTTACGTCCCACTGCCCCACCTTTTTTCAAGATATTATTGGTTTCTTTCACGTGCATTTGCAGACGATCTAATTCTTCCGCCACGTCCACACGTTGTGCCAGTAAAATCATTTCTTGTTCGACTCGTTGTGGATCTAGTTGAATCTTCGCTTCTTCAAAACGTTGTAATAAACGTTCACGCTGCCATTGTAAAACCGCCGGCATTTGTGACCGCACTTTTTCAGCTTCTACCGTAATACCATCAAGACGTTGTTGAATAATGGCTTGCAATTTTTCGCCCTCACGTCCACGCATTGCAATAAATTCCACCAACAATTCATCAAAAGCTGTCAACAAATCTTGACTGATGGCATCTAAATCTTGCTCAGCCGCTTCCACCACGCCAGGATAACGCAATACATCCGTTAAATTGATTTCGCCCTCGCCAGCTTGCGACTTAATCCATTGTAAAGATTGGATAACTTGATTCGCTAATTCTTTATTTAAATTGAGCTCAGCCGCCGCTTGTTTTTTGCTATCAATACGCAACGAACATTCAATTTTACCGCGAGTGAGATTTTGACGAAGTTTCTCACGCAAAGCATTTTCCAAGCCTCTAAATTGCTCTGGCAAGCGGAAAAAGTTTTCCAAATAACGTTGGTTAACCGAACGAATTTCCCAAACTGCATCGCCCCAATCTTTCTTGATTTCAAGGCGTGCAAAAGCTGTCATACTATAAATCATAAGCGCTCTCCTACTATTGTCTCTTGTCTTAATTGATTTGCCGGCTATTTTATCGGGAAAGTGCGGTCATTTCTACCGTACATTTTGTAGAAGAATTTTGTTTTCCCTACTTTACACACTGTAAAAATTAAAATACAATCATTGTAAATTTATTATTACAACCTAAGGAAGATAAAATGAACAAGACCGTGGGAAGTACCTTACTTGTTGCAGGAACCATGATTGGGGCGGGGATGTTGGCAATGCCACTCACCTCTGCAGGGATTGGCTTAACTGCGACTGTTTTCTTATTACTTGGCTTATGGGCAGTGCTTACTTTCACCGCACTTTTATTCGTTGAACTGTATCAAACTGCTGACAGCGATGCAGGGATCGGCACACTTGCTGCACAATATTTTGGTAAAGCAGGGCGAATTATTTCCACTGCTGTTTTAATTGTCTTCTTATATGCCTTAATTGCCGCTTACGTGAGTGGTGGTGGTTCCTTATTAATGGATTTACTCCCAGCCATGGGCGATAAAGACACCATGAACAAAATCGCGGTGCTTGTATTCACCATTTTCTTCGGTAGTTTTATTGTCATCGGCACACACAGTGTGGATAAAATCAATCGCGTGTTATTCTTTGTGATGATTGCTGCTTTTATTTTAGTGCTCGCGTTAATGCTACCGAACATCAAATTTGATAACTTAATGGCGATGCCAATTGATAACGCTTTAATTATTTCTGCAAGCCCTGTATTTTTCACCGCATTTGGTTTCCATGGTTCCATTCCAAGTTTAAATAAATACTTAGACGGTAATGTAAAATCCTTACGCATTGCGATTTTAGTGGGTTCTTGCATCACGTTATTTGCTTACTTTTTATGGCAGCTTTCTACGCACGGCTTACTCAGCCAAAATGAGTTTTTACAAATTTTACGTGAAGACGCCACATTAAATGGCTTAGTGAAAGCAACCTTAGAAATCACCCAAAGCCCAATTATTGCGAATGCGGTAAAAACCTTCTCCACTTTAGCATTGGTCACTTCATTCTTAGGGGTAGCATTAGGTTTATTAGAATGTATTGAGGACTTGCTCAAACAATCTTTTAATATTCATGCAGGGCGTATTTCATTAGGTTTAATGACCTTCATTCCCCCAGTGCTTTTCTCCCTTTTCTATCCAGAAGGTTTTATTCTCGCTCTGGGTTATGCTGGTCAAATGTTCGCGTTCTACGCAGTGGTTTTACCGGTAGCATTAGTTTGGAAAGCACGCTCAATTCATCCTAACTTGCCATACAGAGTATGGGGCGGTAAAGCATTGTTAATGCTCATCTTAGTGCTTGGGGTGATTATTACTTCAATTCCTTTTGCCATCCGAGCGGGTTATTTACCTTTTGTTGTCGGTTAAAATGAGCGAAAAAAAGACCGCACTTT
>JAHZCF010000065.1 GCA_019423005.1 Haemophilus sp. | reverse complement strand
GTGCTGATCACGATACATTCTGGTTTAATCCTGAATTATTACTTCGTACACAAACATCAGGTGTGCAAATTCGTACCATGGAAAAAATGCAGCCGCCTATTCGTATTATGGCGCCAGGTCGTGTATATCGTAATGACTACGATCAAACACACACACCAATGTTCCATCAAATTGAATTGCTTTATGTAGATAAAAAAGCAAACTTCACCGAGTTAAAAGGCTTATTACACGATTTCTTACGTGCATTTTTTGAAGAAGATTTGCAAGTTCGTTTCCGTCCTTCCTATTTCCCATTTACTGAGCCTTCTGCAGAAGTCGATGTAATGGGCAAAAACGGCAAATGGTTGGAAGTATTAGGTTGTGGTATGGTGCATCCTAATGTGTTACGTAACGTGGGTATTGATCCAAATGAATATTCTGGCTTTGCAGTAGGCATGGGGGTTGAGCGTTTAACAATGTTACGCTACAACGTCACAGATTTACGTTCATTCTTTGAAAACGACTTACGTTTTTTAAAACAATTTAAGTAATTAACCGTTGGGTTAAATTGACGATAATGATTAATTTAGAACGTAACACGTTCATCAATAAAGGATACAGAGATAATGAAATTTAGCGAAAATTGGGTGAGAGAATGGGTTAATCCATCAATTTCAACAGAGCAGTTATGTGATCAAATCACTATGCTTGGTTTAGAAGTTGACGGCGTTGAAAAAGTAGCTGGCGACTTTACCGGTGTGGTTGTAGGTGAAGTTGTTGAATGTGCACAACACCCAGATGCAGACAAATTACGAGTCACTAAAGTAAATGTTGGTGGCGACCGTTTATTAGATATCGTTTGTGGTGCACCAAATTGCCGTCAAGGTTTAAAAGTGGCATGTGCAACTGAAGGTGCCGTATTACCTGGTGATTTTAAAATTAAAAAAACTAAATTACGCGGTCAACCTTCAGAAGGGATGCTTTGCTCATTCTCTGAATTAGGCATTGATGTGGATGCAGATGGTATTATTGAGCTACCGTTAGATGCACCAGTAGGCACAAATCTACGCGAATATTTAGATTTAGATGATAAAGCCATTGAAATTAGCTTAACGCCAAACCGTGCAGATTGTTTAAGTATTGCAGGTGTTGCTCGTGAAGTTGGTGTGGTTAATAAACAAGTTGTTAATCAACCACACTTTGATGCCGTACCTGCAACGATTTCAGATAAAGTTCAAATTGAATTAAAAGCGCCAGAAGCATGCCCTCGTTATTTATTGCGCGTGGTGAAAAATGTGAATGTTAAAGCGCAATCACCAATTTGGTTACAAGAAAAATTACGTCGTTGTGGTATTCGTTCTATCGACCCAATTGTAGATATTACTAACTATGTTTTACTTGAATTAGGCCAACCAATGCATGCTTTTGATGCATCAAAAGTAGCTCAACCTGTTCAAGTACGTTTAGCCAATAACGGAGAAGAGCTTGTTTTATTAGATGGTACAACCGCAAAATTACAACCGAATACTTTAGTGATTGCAGATCAAACTGGTCCATTAGCAATGGCGGGTATCTTTGGTGGTCAAGCTACCGGTGTTGATGCTGAAACAACAAAAGATGTGATTTTAGAGGCTGCATTCTTTGCACCATTAGCGATTGCGGGACGTGCAAGGCAATATGGTTTACACACAGATTCCTCACATCGCTTTGAACGTGGTGTTGATTTTACGCTACAACGTCACGCAATGGAAA
>JAHZCF010000064.1 GCA_019423005.1 Haemophilus sp. | reverse complement strand
CATCTGATGCCATCAATAATTCTTGTTTTTCAGGTTCCATAATAACCTGTTCAATAGTCGCACCAGCTGGTAATGTAAGTTTACCGGTGAGCGGTTCACCTTGGGAACGCGCAGAAGGCAAGCTTAATGGATCTAAAGCGTAGCTACGACCAGTACTATCAATAAAGATTACGGGTTGATTGCTTTTACCACAAGCGTGAGCGAGATATTTATCGCCTGCTTTATAACTTAAGCCTGCCGGATCAATGTCATGCCCTTTTGCACAGCGTACCCAGCCCATTTCAGATAAGATGACGGTAACGGGTTCAGCAGGAGTCATTTCACTTTCAGAAATGGCTTTCGCTTCTTCACGTTCAACTAATTGAGACATTCTAGGGCTGGCGTATTTTTTCGCATCTTCTTGAATTTCTTTTTTGATCAAGGTATTTAAGCGACGCTCAGATCCTAAAATTAACTCTAAATTTGACCGCTCTTCTTCGAGTTTATCTTTTTCAGCTTGTAATTGATGTTCTTCTAATTTGGCTAAATGGCGTAAACGTAAGTTTAAAATGGCTTCAGCCTGTTCATCACTTAAGTTAAAGCGAGCCATTAAAACTTGTTTAGGTTCGTCTTCAGTACGAATAATCTCAATCACTTCGTCAATATTGAGGAAGGCGATCATCAAACCATCTAAGATATGCAAACGAGCGAGTACTTTATCTAAACGATGTTGTAAACGACGCGTTACTGTTGTGCGACGGAATGTCAGCCATTCAGTGAGGACTTGAAGTAAGCCTTTCACGGCCGGTTTATGATCAAGCCCGATCATATTCATATTCACACGATAGCTTTTTTCAAGATCCGTCGTCGCAAATAAATGCGCCATTAAGGCATCCGTATCAACGCGATTTGAACGTGGCACAAGCACGATACGCACAGGATTTTCGTAATCTGCTTCATCACGAATATCTTCCACCATTGGCAATTTTTTCGCCGTCATTTGCTCAGCAATTTGTGCAATGATCTTTGATGGTGAAGATTGATGAGGAAGTGCGCTAATGATGATTTCACCATCTTCTTTATGCCATGTCGCACGCATTTTGATGGAACCACGACCGGTTTCGTACATTTTTCGAATATCATCTTTAGGCGAAATAATTTCCGCTTCAGTTGGGAAATCAGGGCCTTGAATGATATTGAGTACATCATCTAATCCTGCTTTTGGATTATCTAATAGCAGGACAGCAGCATCCGCCACTTCATTAATATTGTGTGGTGGAATATCGGTTGCCATCCCGACAGCAATCCCCGTGGTACCATTTAACAGAATATGAGGCAAACGTGCAGGCAAATATTGTGGTTCTTCTAAGGTGCCATCAAAGTTTGGTTGGAAATCAACAGTGCCTTGACCCAATTCAGTTAATAGAATTTCAGAAATTTTGGACAAGCGAGATTCTGTATAACGCATCGCCGCGAATGATTTAGGATCATCTGGCGCCCCCCAGTTTCCTTGGCCATCCACCAAAGGATAGCGGTAAGAAAAGGGCTGAGCCATTAATACCATGGCTTCATAACAAGCGGAGTCACCGTGTGGATGGAATTTACCCAACACATCACCGACGGTACGCGCTGATTTTTTAAATTTCGCAGCAGCATTTAAACCCAGTTCAGACATTGCATAGACAATACGACGTTGAACAGGCTTTAATCCATCGCCAATAAAAGGCAAAGCACGATCCATGATGACGTACATTGAATAGTTAAGATAAGCCTTTTCTGTAAAGGTGCGAAGTGGCATCTGCTCGATGCCTTCGTAATTAATATTGCTCATATTCTTCTAATTTATTTTCTTGTTGCACCGGAATTCCCATCAGAATGTTCGTGATGAGAATGTCCCATATCCATTCCTTTGTGACTGTCAATTTCGTAAGGAACGGGTTGTGGTTTTTGTGGGTTAGCTTCTTTAAAGGCTTCGTCTTTTAGTTTTCCAGAATAAATATTCGGATTTTTTTCACCTTCAACCACAATATGTCCCATTGTGCCTTTATTTACTGCGCGGAAAATGGAGTGATCCATAAAGACATAAGTGCCAGGTACATCAATTCGAGTTTCCACCATGGTGGCGCTACCGGATGGAATCAATGTAGTTTGAACATTGTGATTAATAAGCGTACCACCTTCCACATACACATTGTCAAATACTGCACCGATTAAGTGGAAAGAAGAGCATAAATTCGGTCCTGCATTTCCTACGAATAGACGAATGGTTTCACCGGTTTTCGCTTTTAAGGCATTTCCATCCATAGTTGCACCGACTTTACCGTTGAAGAGGACGTATTCAGGACGTTCATCAATGGCTTTTTGCATACTGAATGGTTGCAAGCCAGGATCGCCAAATTCACCTTTGGTATAGAATTCACTTTGCATAATGTAAAACTCACGATCCACTTTTGGTAAGCCTTCTTTTGGCTCAACTAAAACTAAACCATACATTCCTTTGGCAAGGTGAATATCCACAGGTTGGCTGCCGCAGTGGTATAAATAAATCCCCGAACGTAACGCTCTAAATTGGAAGGTTGATGTACGCGTTGGTGGTGTTTCACTTGCGAGTGCTCCGCCCATTGGCACAGCAGCAGCGTGAAAATCGATACTGTGCGGCATCATTGAACTTGCTGAGTTGGAAAGTTGTACTTCCACCATATCGCCTTCGCGTACACGGATAAACGGCGCAGGTACGCTACCATTTAATGTCCAGAATTTAAATTGCACACCATCCATTAAATCCATAATTTGCTCAAGTGCGGTCAGTTTTACCACGACTTTTGCCGGATAGTTACGTTCAATCGGTTTTGGCACATTGGGCGCAAGCGTTAGCTCAGCTTCAATTTCAGGTAAATTTTCAACCGCAGTGGTTGCCGTATTAGAGGACTTTTCCTCAGCTTGAGCAGAAGGAATAAGGCTTAAACCTGCACCTAATGTAATCGTTGCTAGGCCTAGCGCACTGTTTTTAAAAAAATCTCGACGTTGTTCGTTCATGATTGACCTCAAATAATTAAACGGCTAAATCCACTTGATCGCCATTGGTTTGTAACCAATTTTTGCGATCTTCCGCTCGCTTTTTGGCGAGTAACATATCCATTAATTCTAATGTTTCTGCCCCTTGATCTTCGCCTAGCTCATAGGTTAATTGAACTAAACGACGTGTATTCGGATCCATGGTAGTTTCACGTAATTGTGACGGATCCATTTCACCCAAACCTTTGAAGCGTTGTACGTTTAAAGTACCTTTTTTACCTTTTAAGCGTTCTAAAATCGCTTCTTTTTCGTTTTCATCTAAGGCATAAAAGACTTCTTTACCTAAGTCGATGCGATAGAGTGGTGGCATTGCCACATAAACATGCCCATCTTGAACCAATTTAGGGAAATGACGTAAAAAGAGTGCACAAAGTAGGGTAGCAATATGCAAACCATCAGAGTCCGCATCAGCTAAGATACAGACTTTACCGTAACGAAGTTGGGACAAGTCTTCATTATCAGGATCGATACCCAGCGCCACAGCAATATCATGAATTTCCGTTGAGCCAAGTACCTGATCACTGGCTACTTCCCAAGTATTTAAGATTTTTCCGCGCAATGGTAGGATCGCTTGATATTCACGATCACGCGCCTGTTTGGCTGAGCCACCCGCAGAGTTACCTTCTACTAAGAATAATTCGGTTTTTTCTAAATTTTGTGATGCACAATCGGCTAATTTGCCCGGTAGGGCAGGACCACTGACTAATTTTTTACGTACGACTTTTTTAGCTGCATTTAAACGACGTTGTGCAGAACTGATCGCCATTTCAGCTAAGCGATCCGCATCTTGTACGTTTTGGTTTAGCCATAAACTGAAGGCATCTTTTAAAACACCCGCAACAAAGACCGCACTTTGACGAGAAGATAAACGTTCTTTCGTTTGCCCTGCAAATTGGGCATCCTGCATTTTGAGCGAAAGAATGTAAGCACAGCGATCCCAAATGTCGTCTGCGGTTAATTTCACACCGCGTGGTAATTTATTGCGGAATTCACAATATTCAGTCATGGCATTGAGCAAACCTTGACGAAGACCATTTACGTGTGTTCCGCCTTGTACCGTTGGAATCAAGTTTACATAGCTTTCTGCAATCAGTTCACCACCTTCCGGTAACCATAATAATGCCCAGCTTACTGCTTCGGTGGAGCCTTTAAATTCACCGACAAAAGGTTTTTCAGGCAAGGTTTCAAAACCATTCACTGCTTCGGTTAAGTAATCCGATAAACCATCTTGATAGCACCACACATCTTCGGTGTTATTCACTTTATCGACAAATTTAATTTCTAAGCCTGAACAAAGCACGGCTTTCGCACGCAATAAGTGACGTAAACGACTGACAGAAAAATTCTTGCTATCAAAATATTTTGGATTTGGTTTGAAGTGAACGGTGGTACCGGTTGTACGTCTGCCACAAGTCCCGATGACTTCTAATTCTTCTACTTTTACGCCATTTTCAAAGGCAATTTTATACACTTCGCCGTTACGTTTGACTTGAATATCAACGCGTTCAGAAAGGGCATTGACAACAGAAATCCCCACCCCGTGTAAACCACCGGCAAATTCATAGTTTTTATTCGAGAACTTACCGCCAGCGTGAAGTTTAGTTAAGATCACTTCCACACCAGAAACGCCTTCCGTTGGATGAATGTCCACTGGCATCCCGCGTCCATTATCAATAACTTCAAGCGATTGATCAGCATGTAAAATTACTTCAACTTTGGTGGCAAAACCCGCAAGAGCTTCATCCACACTGTTATCAATAACTTCTTGTGCAAGGTGATTCGGACGGGTAGTGTCCGTGTACATACCGGGGCGAATTTGCACCGGTTCGAGATCTTTTAGAACCGTAATTTCTTGAGCAGAATAATTTGTAGTCATTTTTAAAATTAGTTACTTATTTATAAAAAAATTAGCGTGATTTTATCAAAAAACGACGCGTTTATAAAATCAAAGATGAGAAAAGATAAGGATACTATCTTAAGTAAAAGAGCAATCAAAATTTGACGTGAATTTTGACCGCACTTTGGGTTCATTTGAATCTATTTAATCTGTTATAGATTGGGTTATCTCGATACTAAGCTTTTGCTTTTGTTGCTAAATATTCCTGTAAGCCTTTATCTCTCAATTTACAGCTTGGGCATTCTCCACAGCCACCTTCAACTCCTTCGTAGCAAGTGTGAGTATGCTGACGAACATAATCTAACGCACCTAATTCATCAGCTAATGCCCAGGTTTGTGCTTTGGTGAGATACATCAACGGTGTTTTTAAATTGAACGGGTAATCCATGGCTAAATTAAGGGGGACATTCATGGATTTGATAAACACATCGCGACAATCCGGATAGCCACTGAAATCTGTTTCACATACGCCTGTGATAATGTCATTAATACCTTGTCCTTTTGCATAAATCGCCGCATACAATAAGAAGAGCGCATTTCGGCCATCCACAAAGGTATTAGGTAATTCCCCATCTTTTTGTTCAATGTCAGCGTTTGCATCCATTAAGGCATTGTGGGTGATAGATTTGATAACCGATGTATCAATTAACGTTTGCTTTACGCCGAGATCTTTGGCGATCCAACGGGCTTTTTCTAATTCAATGGCATGACGCTGGCCGTATTGAAAGGTGACAGTTTCGACATTTTCTACGCCATATTCGGCAATGGCTTGAATTAAACAAGTTGTGGAGTCTTGTCCACCAGAGAAGATCACAAGGGCTTTACGATTGTGATTAGGATTTGAAATATTCATAGGGTACCTAGTTTTTTTATGTAGGAGGTTTGCGAACTACAAGTTAAAAATGAGGCGGTATTGTAGAAGTCAAAGACAAATTTTGCAAGAAAAGGACTAATTTAAGCAGGTAAAGCCAACAAAAGTTGTGATACAATTTGGACAAGTTAGTTTTAAAAAGGTAAACACAATGAAAAAATTAATTCTTATTGTTATCGGTGCATTAGTGATTTCAGCTTGCGCAAATAAAGACGTTTATTTTAATGGTTCAGAAGGATCTCATTCAGGCATGAAATTTGATAAAGACACTCGTCATTGGGGCGTTAATCAATAATTGTTTTGATAAAAGAAAAGCCATACAACAGTTGTATGGCTTTTTTATTAAATCACTTCTTCTTGGCAATGTGGGCAAGTCATTAAATGTTCTTCATTATTGTGCACAATGTAATGGCCCATTTTTTTAGCTTTAGTATCAAGATATTTCGTATTGTAACGGTTTTCACCTACATTCAATGGCACACGTTCTACGATATTAATTCCCGCTTTTTTCATGGTTTCTACTTTTTGCGGGTTGTTTGTCATCAAGCGAACTTGCTTCACACCTAATAATTCAAACATATCGGCACACACATTAAAGTTACGCTCATCGGCTTTAAAACCTAATGCAAGATTGGCTTCAATAGTATCCATGCCTTGATCTTGTAATGAATAAGCACGAATTTTATTAATTAGACCAATACCTCGTCCTTCTTCACGATGATAGATCAACACACCTCGACCCGCTTCGCTAATTTGACGTAATGCGGCTGCAAGCTGGAAACCGCAATCACATTTTAAACTGTGTAACGCATCACCCGTTAAGCATTCCGAATGAATGCGGGCGAGCACAGGCTCATCTTGGTTTGAAATATCACCCATCACTAAAGCGACATGTTCTTTTTTTGTATCGGGAAATTCAAATCCGACCATTTTAAATATGCCATATTCGGTAGGCAAATTGGCTTGAGCGACCAGTTGGATTTTTGACATAACGTATCCTTTTTCAACTTTATTCTGCTAAAATGTGCACTTTATTTTTATTATCAAGAGGCAACAATGTTTAAAAGGCTGTCATTATATACGTTATTCCTTTGTCTTGTACCATTTTTTGTTTGGGGTTTTGCTTATCATTGGCATGGAAACAACCAATTAATGGAATGGGATTATTGGCTTTATCTTTTAACCGAAACGGGTAGCGTACCTTATGCTTTAATTACCTGTGGTGTGTTTGCTTTACTTTTCCGTTTTCTTTTTGAAAACCGTAAACAGTGGATTATGGGCGTGATTATAATGGGCCTGTCGGTATTATCCACACAGGTGATTAAAACGGGCTTAAAAACTGTGTTTGCCGAGCCGCGTCCTTTTACCGTCTATTTAGCGGAAAAAACAGAAAGTACTACGGACGCTTTTTATCATCAAGATCGTTCAGAGCGTGCGAAATTAGTAGATAAATTTTATTCTACGCAAGCGGATACACCAGCCTGGTTAAAAGCGCATTATGAAGATGAAACGGGTTATTCTTTCCCATCTGGACATTCTATTTTTGCCGCCACTTGGCTAATGTTAGCCGTCGGATTTAGCCAATTATTAGGCAATCGTTCTTTTAAAGCGGAATTGCTAATTGGAGCCATGACAATTTGGGGCGTATTAATGTTGATTAGCCGAGTCCGCCTTGGAATGCATTATCCTATCGATTTATTTGTAGCGATAATTTCGGCATGGATTGTTCATTTGATTATTTTTGGTTTTTTACAGAAGAAAGGCTTGTTCAACAATAAATAGCATCAAAGACCGGTTTTAGTGATAAAGCCGGTCTTTTTTATTGCTTGTAGAAAATATGATTTTTGTCATGGATTTTTATTTTGATTTCAAGGAGAATACAGCCTATATGTTCCAACAATTTTGACCGCTCTTTGAGGAGACAATATGTATTACGGTATTGATATCGGTGGCACAAAGATTGAATTGGCTGCTTTTAATGAAAAATTAGAAAAACTTTATACCGAACGCGTGCCAACGCCACAAACAGATTACCAAGATTGGTTACAGGCGATCAAAATGCTAGTCGAACGTGCTGATGCCCACTTTGGTGAAAAAGGAACAGTAGGTTTAGGTTTACCTGGATTTGTTAATTTAACAACGGGTCTGGCTGAAGTGACAAATATTCGTGTGGCAGATAATAAGCCTATTTTAGCTGATCTTGAACGCGTTTTAGGTCGTGAAGTGCGAGCAGAAAATGATGCAAATTGTTTTGCACTCTCTGAAGCCTGTGATGAAGAAAATACCCAATATCCTTCCGTATTAGGGCTTATTTTGGGTACTGGCTTTGGTGGTGGTTTTGTGATTAATGGCAAAATTCACTCAGGCCAAGTCGGGATGGCAGGGGAGCTAGGACACATTCAATTAAATTATCATGCCTTAAAATTATTGGGCTGGGATAAAGCGCCAATTTACCAATGCGGTTGTGGCAATCAAGCCTGTTTAGATACGTATATTTCTGGTCGCGGCTTTGAAATGTTGTACCGTGATTTAAAAGGGGAAGAGTTATCAGCCAAAGATATTATCGATCGCTTTTATGCGAAAGATGAAAGTGCGGTTGATTTTGTTCGCATTTTTGTGGAGTTAGCGGCTATTTCTATCGGCAACATTATCACTGCATTTGATCCGCATATGATTGTACTCGGTGGTGGTTTATCGAATTTTGATTATCTTTATGAAGCCTTACCAAAAGCACTGCCAGCTCATTTAATGCGTAGTGCAAAAGTGCCTCCAATCAAAAAAGCAAAACATGGTGATTCCGGTGGTGTTCGTGGTGCTGCAGCATTATTTTTAAACTGTGAATAGATTTAATCTAAAAATACAGTAAAAATTTGAATAAATTTTATGTTATAGGACAAGAATCCAGTTTTCCTATAAGAAAACTGGATTTTTTCTTTTGTCTATTTACAATCAGAATATGGATTTTTTAAGTGAGGTTTTTATGCTGACAGAATTTGGGAACTGGATTGAACAAGGATTGACATGGATTATCGAACATTTTGATGAGCCATTATGGAATATCACCATTGTTATTTTATTAGGTGTAGGCTTATTTTTTACAATTACTACAGGCTTAGTACAGTTACGCCTTTTCCCTGCAAGTATACGTGAAATGTGGTTTGGACGTGCGGCAGAAGGTAATTCTTTAACGCCATTCCAAGCGTTTGCAACTGGGCTTGCAAGTCGAGTTGGCGTAGGTAATATCAGTGGTGTGGCAACAGCTATTGCGCTTGGTGGTGAAGGTGCCGTATTTTGGATGTGGGTAACGGCATTTATTGGCATGTCGAGTGCCTTTGCGGAATCGACTTTAGCACAGGTATTTAAAATTCAAGATAAAGATGGCTCTTTCCGTGGTGGCCCAGCCTACTATATTACACAAGGTTTAAAATCTCGTTGGCTAGCAGTAGCGTTTGCCCTATCATTGATTTTTACCTTTGGTTTTGCATTTAATTCAGTACAAGCAAACTCAATTGTGGAAGCAACCAAAAATGCTTGGAATTGGCAAGGTGAATATGTAGGTCTTGTTTTAGTGGTATTAACTGCTGCAATTATTTTCGGTGGCGTAAAACGTATTGCGACCATTTCTAGTAGCGTAGTACCGATGATGGCACTCTTTTATTTAATTATGGCGGTAATTATCTTAGGCATGCATATTGATATGATTCCGACGGTAATAGCCAATATTTATAAAAGTGCTTTTACTTTCCAATCAGCCGCAGGTGGTATGTTTGGTGCTTTAGTCTCCAAAGCCATGATGATGGGGATTAAACGTGGATTATTCTCTAATGAAGCGGGGATGGGCTCAGCACCAAATGCAGCGGCGGCTGCTCACGTAAAACATCCAGTTAGCCAAGGCTTAGTGCAAATGCTTGGTGTGTTTGTAGATACCATGATCGTCTGTACTTGTACGGCGGTGATTATCCTGCTTTCTGATAACTATGGCAGTGAAACACTGAAAAGTATTTCCTTAACGCAAAATGCATTGCGTTATCATGTTGGGGAGTTTGGCGTACACTTCTTAGCTTTCATTTTATTGCTTTTCGCTTATTCCTCTATTATCGGTAACTATGCTTACGCAGAAAGTAACATTCGCTTTATTAAAAATAAACCTTGGTTTGTATGGGCATTCCGTTTATCGGTATTATTCTTCGTTTATTTCGGTTCGGTAAAATCAGGTAATGTTGTGTGGAATTTTGCGGATACTGTGATGGCAGTGATGGCTATTATCAACTTAGTCGCGATTGTTTTACTTTCCCCGATTGTGTGGAAGTTAATGAAAGACTATCAACGTCAATTAAAAGCAGGAAAAGAGCCTGAATTTAAAATTGACCTCTATCCTGAAATTAAAAAACGAGTATTAGAACATCGAATTTGGAAATAAATGTTGATGGACATAAAAAAGGCGGGATATCCCGCCTTTATTGTTTTGGATTGATGTGAAAATTGAACGCACTTTATCGTTCATTTCGATAAGTCAGGAGGTAATAAGAGAGGGCTGAAATGAGCACGCAAGCTGTCATTGTATAGAGCATTGGTGCAGCGGTTTCCATTTTAAAGCTCGCCACAAGGGAACCCATTACAGCACCGACACCAAAACGTACACTTCCCATTAATGAATTTGCGGTACCCGCCATCGTTGGGAATTTTTCTAGAATAGAGGCGGTAGCATTGGATGAGATTAATGGGTTTTGACCTACAAAAAAGGCCACACCAATTGCCATTGACCAAAAACCAAAATCAAAAAGTGCGGTTAAAAATAGCCAGATTCCTGAAATAAATTGTACGGCAATACCAATTCGTAACATGGTTTCAGCACCTAGCTTCAATACAAATTTCCCATTTAGATAAGAAGCAGCGGTCATAATCGCGATATTGATCATAAAGAAATAGCCAAATTGATCGACTGGAATGCCATAAATACCGATATAAACAATCGAACCAGCTGTGACGAAAGCAAATAAGCCACCAAAACCAAAAGAAGCCGCCGCCATATAACCTAACACTTCTTTTTGTTTAGAAAGTATCATAAAGTTACGGGCAATGATATTCAGGCGCAGGGGAATACGATTTTCTTTTTTATGGGTCTCGGGAATAATGAAAAAGACAAGCAATGCAGCAAGAAATCCCATGATGCCAATCACATAAAAAATCATATGCCAGTGGAAATATTTCACAATATACCCACCAATTATGGGCGCAACAAGCGGCGCGATCATAAAGACAAGCGTGATGGTGGACATGATTCGAGAGAGCTGATCTTTGCTAAATAAATCTCGTAATAAAGCCCCTGAAAGCACAACAGGCGCAGCCCCAAAGAAACCTTGAATAAAACGTAGCGCAGTGAAACTGCCAATAGAATGAATGCTCGTTAAAATAATAGCCGTGATAGCACCAATAATGACACCTAATAAAATAATCGGTTTACGACCAAAACTGTCACCAAATGGTCCCCAGAATAATTGTCCTGCCGCCATACCATAAGCGAAGAATGTCAGCGTGTGCTGTACTTGCTCGGAGTTGATATTTAAGTCTTCAGCAATATTTAAAAAGGACGGAATATACATATCCACGCCCAAAGGCGGTAGCATCGAGAGGATGCCGAGCGTGGCGATAAAAATAAAGGTAGGTTTAATATTTTGGCTCATATTATTTCACTAAATTGTCGATTTCTTCCTGAGTGAGTGGACGAAATTCGCCTTCTTCTAAGCTTTCATCTAATTCAACGTTACCTATTCTCCAACGGTGTAGCGCAACGACTTTATTACCAAGTGCAGCAAACATTCGTTTCACCTGATGATAGCGTCCTTCAGAGATAGTTAGATTCACGTTGTAATCATCTAATACTTCTAATTTCGCCGGCTTAGTGGGTTCTTTTTCACCACGTAGCAGAATGCCTTCTTCACAGGCTGAAGCATAATGGTTTTCAACCGGATCGGCTAAAGTGACTAAATAGGTTTTTTCGCATTGATGTTTTGGTGAAGTAATACGATGTGACCATTGACCATCATCCGTTAATAGCACGAGTCCTGTCGTATCGACATCTAATCGCCCTGCACTGTGTAACTTACCAGAAAGCGGCGGTTCAAAGAATTGATAAATAGTAGGGTAATCACCGTCATCATGAGAGCAAACGTAGCCCTGAGGCTTATGCAACATAAAATATTGACCTTCTTCCACCCAAGGCAACAATTCATCTTCAAAATAAATTTCATCTTCTTGGCTAACTTTAGTCGCACCATTTTTCACAATTTCACCATTAATTTTGACCGCACTTTGGCGAATGGCTTTAGTAGCTTGTGAACGGGTTAAACCTGTATTCTCGGCAATAAATTTATCTAGTCGCATTGTAAACTCTTATTTTTGATTGAACCAGCTGACGTAATCAAACTGATCATAATATTTTTCGCCATTCCAACCGGAAAAAGTAAATAAATCGCCCACTTCGCCTTCGTTTTCAAAGCCTTTAATGTAGAAAGCGGATTTTAATTCGGGATATGGCTTATGGGTAAAGACGACTTTGTTTGGATAAGGCAAGTTATCGAAGGCTTGCAAATCCTCATATTTTGCACCTTTTCCACCATCTTTATCTGTCATCATTATAAATAAGTTATCGAAATCTAAACGCTGTGAGCGCGCATCCCATTTTTCCTGAGCTTCTTGTTCGGAGTGGTAGTGCATAAAGTGCACTTTAAGATCACCTAATAGGCCAACTGGATACGGTTTTTCTGTTTGTATAAATTGAAGCGGTTGTGCTTGATAGAATGTGATATTTTGTAGATATCGAACAAAATCGCTTGGGTCTAAATAAAGGTTAACAAACGGAGAATTAAAAGGCTGATTGAGGTCGTGCAAAATAAATGCACCGACACAGTTTGCAGAAATTACTGACATGCCTTGGTTGGTTAACCGTTGTTGGAAGGTTTTGTTAATCGCTTTCCGTTGTAATTTATTGATGGCACTTCTAAATTTAGAAAACAAACTCATTATTTACATCCTGCATGTTTTTTGCGACATAGTAACGTTTTTGGTTCGAAATGTGAAGAAAAGACAAAAAGTGCGGTCGATTTCACTCATATTTTTGTAATAAATTTGTAAAATTTTTGCGGTATGTCACAAAATTCTCTTAAAAAGAGAGTATAATGGCGCAAATTTTATTTAACCTAAGTGAAAATGGAGTATTTTTATATGAGCGAACAATTGCGCCAAGCTGCATTAGATTTTCATGAATTCCCAATTCCAGGAAAAATTGCTGTCACCCCAACCAAATCGTTAGAAACCCAACATGATTTAGCCCTTGCTTATTCTCCAGGTGTTGCAGAGCCTTGTCTCGAAATTGAAAAAGATCCTTCAGCTGCAAGCCGTTATACTGCACGTGCTAATTTAGTGGCTGTGATTTCAAATGGTACTGCTGTATTAGGTTTAGGAAATATTGGGGCACTTGCCTCCAAACCTGTTATGGAAGGGAAAGGGGTATTGTTCAAAAAATTTGCCGGTATCAATGTATTCGATATTGAAATCAATGAGCATGATCCAGATAAATTAATCGATATTATTGCTTCATTAGAACCAACGTTTGGTGGCATTAACCTTGAAGATATCAAAGCACCGGAATGTTTCCACATTGAAAAAGCGTTGCGTGAACGTATGGGAATTCCAGTATTCCATGATGACCAACACGGTACAGCCATTATCGTCGGTGCGGCAGCATTAAACGGTTTAGAAATTATTGGTAAAAATATCGCAGATGTTCGCTTGGTGGTAAATGGCGCAGGTGCTTCTGCTATTGCTTGTACTAACTTGCTTCGAGCATTAGGTTTCAAAAAAGAAAATATCACCATGTGTGACTCTAAAGGCGTGATTTTTAAAGGCCGTGGCGATAACATGGATGAAACCAAACAATTCTACGCGATTGAAGATAATGGTTGGCGTACATTAGCCGATGCGGTTAACGGTGCAGATGTCTTCTTAGGTTGTTCTAAAGCAGGTGCGTTAAAACCTGAAATGGTGAAAACCATGGCGGAGAATCCATTAATCTTAGCGTTAGCTAACCCTGTACCTGAAATTACACCTGATGAAGCGAAAGCAGTACGTCCAGATGCGATTGTTTGTACTGGTCGCTCAGACTTTCCAAACCAAGTGAATAACGTACTTTGCTTCCCATTCTTATTCCGTGGTGCATTAGATGTAGGGGCAACAGCTATTAATGAAGAAATGAAATTAGCGGCTTCTCACGCGATTGCAGATTTGGCAAAAGAACCGGTTCCGTTAGAAATTATTTCAAATTACGGTGCGTTATCTTTTGGACCGGATTATGTGATTCCAACACCATTTGATCCACGCTTATTATTTACCGTCTCTTCTGCGGTAGCGAAAAAAGCGATGGAAACCGGTGTTGCAACACGTCCAATTACTGATTGGGCAGCTTATGAAAAACAATTAAAAGCGTTAGTTGCAGCTTAGTCTTTCTCTTTCAAAGTGCGGTCAAAAATGATGATGTTTTTAACCGCACTTTGTGTTTTTTTATCTGTCTATGAAAGGAATGGCACATTAACGTGCTTTAAATTAATCAAAGGGTAGCGATTCCCTTAGGACTTATGAGTGTCAAAATAAAACAAACACGTTCTCCTTTATATCCGATTTTTCTCTTCGTCATCATTAATCTGATTATTTTCACCTTGTCTCGTCTTGGGCTTGCGATTTGGCAGGCAGACCGCGTCTCTGCGGTAGCGGGCTGGGGGCAATTATTCTTACAAGGCTTGCGTATGGATATCGTGGCTTTGTGTTATCTATTTGGTGTGCCAGCATTATTTACGGTGTTATTTCATAATAGCCGTATTTGGAAAATGATTTTACGTATCTGGCTTACCCTTGGTAGTGTGTTTATTCTGTTTATGGAACTCGCGACACCGGCATTTATCGAAACCTATGATTTCCGTCCAAACCGTCTGTTTATCGAATATTTAATTTATCCGAAAGAAGTCTTTTCAATGTTGATGGAAGGCCATTTAACTGCGGTCATTTTTAGCCTTATTTTTACCGTTGTTGCATTCGTTTGCTATTGGAAACTGTCTGGTTATGCGGTGAAAAATTTACGCCCAATGAGCTGGAAATTACGTCCTGTTGTAGCCTTGCTTGTGGTTGCAGTTGCTTTTTTAGGTGCACGTTCTAGTTTCCAACACCGTGGTGTCAACCCTGCAATGGTGGCTTTTTCTTCCGATGGTTTAGTGAATTCTCTTGTGTTGAATTCAGGCTATTCAGTTCTTTATGCGGCACAGCAATTTAAAGATGAAGGTTCATCTTCCGAGGTGTACGGCAAAATGGATACCGATGAAATGTTGCGTATTGTTAAAGCAAGCCGTGGCCGTCCTGAAAGTGATTATATTTCAGATAAGATTCCAACCTTAACGAAAAACCAAGCCACTTACCAAGGTAAACCGAAAAATATTGTCATTATTTTGGAAGAAAGTTTTGGCGCGCAATTTGTTGGTACATTAGGCGGAAAACCACTTTCACCTGAATTTGATAAATTAGCCAAAGAAGGCTGGTTATTTGAAAATCTCTATGCGACTGGTACGCGTTCTGTACGTGGTATTGAAGCTACTACAGCAGGTTTCACACCAACTCCAGCACGTGCGGTAGTGAAATTGAATAACAGTCAAAGTGGTTTCTTTACCATTGCAGATTTACTTGCTAAACAAGGTTATAACACTTCTTTCATTTATGGTGGTGAAAAGCACTTTGATAACATGGCAAGCTTCTTCTATGGCAACGGCTTCCAAAATATTATCGATCAAAAGGATTATCAAAATCCGAAATTTACTGCGACTTGGGGCGTGAGTGATGAGGATTTATTTGATAAAGCGAACGAAACCTTTACCCAATTACAGAATGAAGGAAAACCATTCTTTAGCTTAGTATTCAGTTCAAGCAATCACGATCCTTTTGAATTTCCGGATGGTAAAATTGAGCTTTACGAACAACCAAAAGCAACCCGTAATAACAGCGCAAAATATGCGGATTATGCCATTGGTTATTTCTTCAAATTAGCGAAACAATCTAATTATTGGAAAGATACCGTGTTCTTGGTGATTGCAGACCATGATTCCCGTGCAGCGGGTGCAAGCTTAGTACCAATTAAGCATTTCCATATTCCAGCGTTAATTTTAGGGGATCATGTTGAGCCTCGCCGAGACAGTCGTTTAGTGAGTCAAATTGATATGCCGACGACTTTGCTTTCTATTGCAGGCGTAAGCGGTAATTATCCGATGATTGGTTTTGATTTAACGCAAGATGTGAATCCAAATCGTGCCTTTATGCAGTTTGATCAAACTCAAGCGTTAATGAAAGGTAGTCATGATGTCGTTATCCAAACACCAAATAGCAAAGCAAAAGGCTATGTGTATGATAAAGAAAAAGATACCTTGACCGAAAAAGAGGTGCCGGAAGCAATGAAAAAAGAAGCGTTGGCACATGCTTTACTTGGTAGCTATTTGTATAAAAACCGTTTATATAAAGGCAGTGAAGAGAAATAAAGTGCGGTCAGTAGTTTTAGGCTAATTTTAAAGGGCGAATGATTTCGCCCTTTTTCTTTATATGATTTTCGCTTAGTGATTTTCAGCAATAACACGTGGGAATAAAATATTATTTTCACGATGAATATGCATCATTAAATCGTCAATAAATTCTTGGATACCGCTGTAAAGTGCAAGCCATGTATTACAAGCATCTGCCGGAGGCGTCATATTGTTTGTTAATGATTTCAAAACTTCCAGATGTTCGCCATGTTCAGCATGTTCCATTTCCATCATACGAATTGGCATTTGTGCCATCATATAATTACCCGCTTTGATCATCGGGAAAAGTACATGCTCTTCTTTCATCATATGATTGCTTAAATCTTCATAGACATTGCGTAATTCAGCTGCCACACCCATTGGACAATCTTCACGATCGCCATGAACACTTTCTACACGATCCGCTAAGACGATTAATTCTTGAAGCTGTTCGCGGTGGCGTTGATGGTAGCGAACTAAGATATGATCGATAATTTCAGGATAAGTTGCATTAACCCAATATTCTTCCGGGTTTTCTGCTTTGCTGTTTTGAAGCTCGGTTAAGCGCGTTTCAATTTCTGCTAAATTTAATCCTTTTTCTGCCGCTGCGTTTGCAAGTGTATCGGAACCACCACAGCAGAAATCCAAATCATATTCACGAAGTAGAGAAGTTGAGCCGGGTACGCTGACTGCGATTTCACTTAATTTTTTATCTCCAAAATACATAATGAATCTCCTTATTGATGAGGTAGAGTTAAAAGTTGAGTGAAATACTAAGATAATAAATGGAAAATGCAACGGTTTTTTTAGCAAAGTATGATTTAAATCAAAGCAAAAAGTTAAAGTTACCGTGTTGTAGGTAGGTATTGATGAGTATTAAAAGTGAAAGTTGCATTGCTTTGATGAGGTGTTATTATTCGAGCATAGAGAGGGGATAATCATGAAGTGGATCTATCGATTTTTGGCTATTGGCTTGATGTTAGTGGTTTTAGGTGCTGGATATTTTTTTGCGAATTTAACAATTTTTGAACGTACATTTATTCAATTAAATACGTCACAAAAAGTAAATTATATTCCTTTTGAAAACAGGTTAAATATGCAATGTGACAAGGCTGATAATTTAGTTCCTAAACTTACCTCTTCTCGCTTTCATTTAATAACTTGGAATGTACATAAAGGGCAAGATAAAGGATGGCAAGAAGATTTAGATCGACTTTCTAAACAAGTGGATTTTGTGTTATTACAAGAGGCGACGCAGCATCAAAATTTAAGTACATTTTCGACCGCACTTTTTGTGTCCTCTTTTTCTTTTAAAGATCTCTTATCGGGTGTCAAGATATTCACTAAAACGCAACCAGAATGGTATTGCGGTGGTGGCGTAGCAGAACCATTAATACAAATACCTAAAGTGGCAAGTGTAATGAGTTTTCCATTAGAAAAAGACGCTAGCTTGCTACTTATTAATGTACATTTGATTAATTTTGAATGGGGGATTTCCGCTTATCAAACTCAGTTAGAGCAGCTCTTTTCTTTTGTAGGAAATCATCAAGGTCCCATTATCATGTCTGGCGATTTTAATGCGTGGAATGAGCGTCGTCTTAATTTAGTCAATAATCTGATGCAAAAATATGGCTTAGATTCAGTGGCGCTCTCTCAAGATGAGCGGGTTAGATTTTTAGGTTATCCACTGGATTATATTTTTACGCGAGGCGTAAAAGTGGTGAGTGCAACATCAGAAATGGTTACTTCGTCAGATCATAATCCATTACTGATGGAATTCGAATTGGAATAAAGTGCGGTCAGATTTTGAGAGAATTTTAGGGCTAACGTTATGTTAGCCCTATGTGTTAATTACTTGATTTGGTTAATTAAGAATTGTGTTAATAAAGACACTGGACGACCTGTTGCGCCTTTATTTGCACCTTGAAGCCAAGCTGTCCCTGCAATATCTATATGTGCCCAAGTGTACTTTTTCGTAAAGTTGGAGAGGAATGCGCCTGCAGTAATTGCGCCGCCCCAACGGCCGCCAATATTAGCCAAATCAGCAAATGGGGATTTTAATTGCTCTTGATATTCTTCACTTAGTGGTAAGCGCCAAGCTTTATCGGTGGTTTGCTGTGAAGCTTGTAATAACTTTTCGGCTAAGGCATCATCAGTTGAAATTAAGCCGCTGTTATGTTGACCTAACGCCACCACGCAAGCGCCTGTTAGGGTTGCGACATCAATCACATATTGCGGTTCAAAGCGTTCTACATAAGTTAATGTATCACAAAGCACTAAACGACCTTCAGCATCTGTATTTAATACTTCTACGGTGAAGCCATTCATCGTAGTGAGAATATCGCCTGGGCGGTAGGCATTGCCATCAGGTAAGTTTTCACAACCCGCTAATACACCAATGACATTTAATGGAAGATTTAATTCTGCAATCGCTTTCATTGTGCCGAAAACAGAGGCAGCACCGCACATATCGTATTTCATCTCATCCATATCTGCGGCTGGTTTTAAAGAAATACCGCCAGCATCAAAGGTCAATCCTTTGCCCACTAATACGATAGGTTTCGCATTTTTATCAGGTGCATTGTTGAAATGTAAAATAGACATGTAAGCCGGATTTTGCGAACCTCGAGATACGGCTAAATACGCATTCATGCCAAGCTTTGTCATGTCTTCTTCATCAATCACATCGAGGGAAAGTGCGGTTGATGTTTCAGATAATTTTTTAGCTTGTTCTGCCAAATAAGCCGGGGTGCAAATATTAGGGGGCATATTCGCGATATTACGCGCAGCTTTTACACCATTTGCAATGGCTTGAGCTTCTGCGATGGCTTGCTGAGCTTGTGAATCATCGGTATTAAAAATGATTTCTTGAAGTGAGATAGCATCCGCTTTTTTACTTTTAAATTC
>JAHZCF010000063.1 GCA_019423005.1 Haemophilus sp. | reverse complement strand
TCAAACCTTTTAGCTGGGGCATGCAATATCAATTAGATGATTGTAGTCATTTAGTGATCATTCTTGCTAAGAAGAATGCTCGATATGACACGCCTTTCTTCCATGATGTTGCGGTGCGTAGAGGTTTACAAGGCGAGCAATTAGAAAAAGCCTTGGAAAAATATAAAGGCTTACAAGAAGTTGAAATGAAAACCGCAGAAAGCGAGCGTGCATTATTTGACTGGACAAGTAAACAAACCTACATAGCCTTAGCCAATATGCTAACTGGTGCCGCCGCTATCGGTGTTGATTCTTGCCCGATTGAAGGCTTTAACTACGATAAAATGAATGAAACTTTAGCCGCTGAAGGTCTCTTTGATCCAAATGAATGGGGCGTATCTGTGGCAGCAACATTTGGTTATCGTGCGAGAGACATTACCAAAAAATCTCGTAGACCAATTGAAGAAATCGTTACTTGGGTTGAATAATCTATTTTCAAATAAATGGGTAGCAAAAGCTGCCCTTTTCTTTACCCACCAAACAAGGCTGCGCCACCTGTTACAGCCTCCATCGTGCCATATAACAAGCTTAGTGCAAAAAAGATCATTATTGCGCCCGCAATACATTTGATCATGGTCTCCCCTTTTTGATTAGAACCTGCTAAACCATACCAATGACCTAAGCGAGTCGCGACATTTCTCGCATAGCGTACTAACGCAGCAAAAAGTGAAAGCATTAATCCTGTGCCCAGAGACATAGCAAACGTAGCTACAATTCCCCACCAATAAAGATCCAGCATATAAGCGAGAAAGAGCACAAAAATAGCGCCACTACACGGTCGCATACCAATAGTCAAAATCACTAAGAGCTGAGATTTTAAATCACCTGATTGCTTAAGCTGTTGATCATTAGGTAGATGTTGATGCCCACAACTACATTGTGTTTGACTTACTTTTCCTTGCTCATATCGAAATGGCGAAGCTGTTCCAATCTGTTTTGGTAATGATTGGATCGATGTAATACGAAAAGATTGCTTTTTCTTTAAGCCTTTCAGACCTTGAGCAATCCAATAAAACCCTAACAACACTAATAAAATGAGTGCACTACGTTCCAGCCATAACTGGCTAAGTTTAAAATATTTAGAGGAAAGATTAAGTATCACCACCACAATAGAGGTTGCTGCAACGGCGACAAAACCTTGCATGAGAGAGGAAAGTAAACTTAATCGTACGCTGGTTTTAAGTTGGCTTTCATGAGTAGAAAGATAGCTAGCGATAATAAATTTTCCATGCCCAGGCCCTAAGGCATGTAATACCCCATAAGAAAAGGCAGCAAAAATCAACCACAGCCCTGCCGTTGATGAATGAGCTTGAATCTGATGAAGATTTTCAGAAATCAACTGGTTAAAGGCTTTTTGCCAATCGGCGACTTGCACAAACAGCCAAGGTAACAAGGCGAAGATAATCGCTAATAAACCAATAAAAAGTGCGGTCAGTTTTAACTTCATTT
>JAHZCF010000062.1 GCA_019423005.1 Haemophilus sp. | reverse complement strand
AAGACAATTATGTGGCAACGGAATTTGCAGAGGGTAGCGTATTACAAGTTGAAGTCGCGGCAAAAGTCGCTAACCGCAATAATGCCTGTGCTGATGAATTTTTAGGATTCTTACTTTCACCGCAAGCTCAAGCGGATATTGCTAAAAATAATGTCATGTTACCCGTGGTAGAGGCCAATATCGAAAGCCACATTGATGCGCTTAATTCTCGCGCAAAATCAATGCGTATTTTAGATACCACAACGGTAACAAGTGAGCAGCTGAAAGGCTGGATCAATCAATGGCAAAAAGCCTTATCTAAATAGTATTAATGAACTTATTGCAACATCCGCATTTTCGTCCTCGCCATTATTTGGGCGGAAGTGCGGTCATTTTTTTCATTGTTTTACTCTATGGATTTTCACTTTCTGCTGTTTTTTCAGTTGGAAGTGATTATGCCTTATCTGATTTCTTAAAAGACGATTATTTGCATCAAGTTATCGCCTTTAGTGTCGGTCAGGCATTATTATCTGCCTTGCTTTCTAGCATAATTGGTATGTTATTTGCGCGTGCTTTTTTCTATTTAGATTTCAAAGGCAAATCGCTCATTTTACGCATTTTTTCCCTCACCTTTGTTTTGCCAGCATTACTGGCTATTTTCGGTTTGATTGGGATTTATGGCACGGCAGGTTGGCTAACACAACTGCTACAAACCTTAGGTATTTCGTGGAAACCCTCCATTTATGGTTTAAGTGGCATTCTCATTGCCCATTTATTTTTTAATATTCCTTTAGCGGCACGAATGAGTTTGCAGGCTTTGCAAAGTGTACCGACCGAACAGCATCAACTCGCGGCACAATTGAATATCAAAGGTTTCACATTTTTCCGTTTAATTGAATGGCCTTATTTGAAAAGCCAAATAGTGTCTGCCTTTGTACTGATTTTTATGTTGTGTTTCACTAGTTTTACGATTGTATTGGCACTGGGTGGCGGGCCACAAAATAGCACGCTAGAAGTTGCGATTTACCAAGCTATTTTCTTTGAATTTGATTTACCCAAAGCCGCACTTTTTGCGCTTGTACAATTTGCGTTTTGTTTTGCGTTATTTTCACTTTCACAATATTGGGCGAAAGCACCTGAAACGCAGATATCGCAACGTTATCGCTGGGTTTTACCTGTTTCAAGTGCGGTCAAATTTGGACATGTTTTTGTCTTATTCTCGGTGTGCTTATTTATTTTAAGTCCCTTATTCAATATTGTTTTTCAAGGTTTATCTGCAACTCAATTATTTGGCTATTGGCAAAATCCACAATTATGGAAAGCGTTTGCTTATTCATTAACCATGGCACCGACAGCCGGGATTTTATCGGTATTATTTGGATTTTTCTTATTATTGCTTTCACGGCAACTACAATGGTTATATCGCCCCAAATTAGTCCACTTAATTTTAACGGGGGGCATGATGATTTTAGCCATTCCGACGATCGTTTTAGCAGTCGGCTTATTCCTTTGGTTACAAGATATTGATTTTTCAGCAGGGCATTTGTTTGTAGTGGTATCGGTTTGTAACGCCTTGGCTGCCTTGCCATTTGTCATCAAAATTCTCAATACACCAATGAATCAATCGATGCAATATTATGAAAAACTCTGTTTATCGCTGAATATTACAGGCTGGCAGCGTTTTCGTTTAATTGAATATCCGCTACTAAAAGCACCGTTGAAATATGCCTTGGCGCTCGCAACGACTTTATCTCTCGGCGATTTTACAGCGATAGCCTTATTTGGTAGTCCTGATTTTACTTCGTTGCCTCATTTGCTTTATCAACAAATCGGGCAATATCGAAGTCAAGAAGCGGCAGTGACGGCATTGATTTTATTGGGCTTATGTTTAGGTTTATTTATGTTTATTGAAGGGCAGAAGGAACAACATGATTAAATTAAATAATGTAGTCTTCAATTATCAATCCATGCCGATGGTATTTGATTTACAGATTCAAGCCCAAGAAAAAATCTCCATCATTGGTGAAAGTGGTGCAGGAAAAAGTACCTTGCTGAATTTAATTGCCGGTTTCGAATATGCCGATAGTGGTGAGATTTGGCTAAATGGTGAAAATCATACCAAAACAGCACCTTTTGAGCGTCCTGTTTCCATGCTATTTCAGGAAAACAATCTCTTTACTCATCTTTCTGTAGAAGAGAATATTGCCTTAGGTTTAAAACCGAATTTAGCCTTAAATGCAGAAGAAAAAGCCCTTGTAGAACAAGCCGCAAGTGCGGTCAATTTACAGGATTTTTTAACGAGAAAACCAACCGCACTTTCAGGTGGACAAAAACAGCGAGTAGCGCTAGCGCGCTGTTTGCTACGAGATAAACCCATTTTATTATTGGATGAGCCTTTTTCAGCTCTTGATCCTAAATTACGCATTGAAATGCAGGATTTAATGGATCGATTATGTGAAGAGAAAAAACTCACCATGTTACTGGTGACACATCAACCCAAAGAAATTGAACGGCATATTGATCGAGTGATTGAAATTCATCAAGGAAAAGTGATCTGATCTCTTTTTATCATATTGCAGAGTAATATGCTCAACTTAATCAAAGCGACATAGCTTAAACGAGGAAAATATAATGACCACAACAAATGTAGTACAGCTTTCATCTATTACACCCCATCCATCAGTAGAATATTGGTCTGTTTGTAAAGTAGAAGCGTTGTTTGAAACACCTTTTTTAGAATTAGTCTATCGTGCGGCTCAAGTGCATCGAGAGCATTTCAACCCTGGAGCGATACAGTTATCGACGTTGATGTCGATTAAAACGGGTGGCTGTCCAGAGGATTGTGGTTATTGCCCACAATCAGCACGTTATCAAACAGGCGTACAAAATCAACAGATCTTGGATATTGATGAAATTGTCGAAAAGGCCAAAATTGCGAAAGCACGTGGTGCAGGACGTTTTTGTATGGGCGCAGCATGGCGTGGTCCTAAGCCTAAAGATATGGAAAAAGTGACGGCGATTATTCGTGCGGTAAAAGATATTGGCTTAGAAACTTGCGGTACCTTTGGGTTGTTGCAAGATGGTATGGCGGAAGAGTTAAAAGATGCAGGATTGGATTATTACAACCACAATCTAGATACCGCGCCAGAGAATTATCACAATGTCATTGGCACACGCCGTTTTGATGATCGTTTAAGTACACTAGGAAAAGTGCGTCATGCTGGTTTGAAAGTTTGCTGTGGCGGTATTGTGGGCATGAATGAAACCCGTAAAGAGCGAGCAGGCCTCATCGCAAGTTTGGCAAATCTTGATCCTCAGCCGGAGTCAGTGCCGATTAACCAATTAGTGAAAGTGGAAGGCACGCCAATGGCTGATGCAGCTGATTTAGATTGGACAGAGTTTGTTCGCACCATTGCTGTAGCGCGTATTACCATGCCAAAAAGTTATGTTCGTCTTTCTGCTGGTCGTCAAGGCATGAGTGAAGAAATGCAAGCGATGTGCTTTATGGCGGGAGCGAATTCCATTTTCTATGGCGATAAATTATTAGTGACAGGCAACCCAGAAGAAGATGGCGATCAACTTCTTATGGCTAAATTGGATCTTGAGCCGGAAACGGAAGAAAATAGAAAGCCACTCGAAAGAAATTAGTCATAAAAAAAGTGCGGTGAAATCTACCGCACTTTTTATTGAGTCTTACTTCACTTGTTCGGTTAAGCAAGGCTGAATTTTATTTAGCATTTCTTTTAAAATACGTGCTGGAGCCGCCACGATATTGCCTGAGCGTAAATAGCCGTGACCCGCATTGAAATCACATACTAAACCGCCCGCTTCACGCACGATTAAATCACCCGCTGCGCAATCCCAAGGTTTTAAGCCCATTTCGAAATAACCGTCAACGCGACCAGAAGCAACATAGCAAAGGTCTAATGCGGCAGAACCCGTACGACGGAAATCTGCAGCTTCATCAATTAAGTTATTCATGATCGCAAATTGAGTTGGCATCAAGCTTGGTTGTTTGAATGGGAAACCGGTGGCTAAAATCGCCCCATTAAGTTCATTTTGGCTATCTACACGTAAACGCACTTCATTTAATTTTGCGCCTTCACCACGTACAGCCGTGAATAATTCATT
The DNA here is from genome assembly GCA_019423005.1 of Haemophilus sp. Lineage (GTDB taxonomy): Bacteria > Pseudomonadota > Gammaproteobacteria > Enterobacterales > Pasteurellaceae > Haemophilus_D. The sequence goes on along the minus strand of JAHZCF010000062.1, from coordinate 16,677 downwards.
ACGAATAGGATCGTAAACCACACCCACTTCGGTACGGTTTTTTACACGGATAGCAATAGAAACAGAGAAATGTGGCAAACCTTTCACGAAGTTGGTTGTGCCATCTAGTGGATCAATTACCCATTGAATATCACTGTCTTTGCCTTCTAATGCACCACGTTCTTCACTGATAATTGTGTGATCAGGATAAGATTTTTGAATGATTTCAATGATCTCTGCTTCAGCGGCTTTATCGACGCTAGTCACATAATCATTAATACCTTTTTTACTTGTTTGGATGTCATCACGGCGCTCATAGTTTTTAGCAATCACGTTGCCCGCTCTTCGTGCCGCACGAATCGCGATATTTAACATTGGATTCATATTTCCACCAGATTTTAAAGAACAGATAAATAGGTCGCCTATTATAAGGGAGTTTTAGTAAATAGCCAGTTGAAAATGTTTAATTCACGGTTTTTCCCGTTTTTTAAAGGAAATTTGCGATCAGTATCGCAAAAATAAAGTAGCAAATTTGGCTTTCTTCTAAAGGACTTTTAAAGTGCGGTCAAAAAAGAAGGCATTTTATGTATAAAGGGATAACCTTATTAGAAACCTTGATTGTATTATTTATTTTAAGCTTAACATTAGCGTTTGCATTGCCTAAATGGCAGAAAAATGATCCCAAATATTTTCTCGAAAAAGAGCAACAACGGCTTTATTTTTTCTTACGTAATATTCAAGCGAGGGCGGAAAACTCATCGGCGATTTGGTTTATTTTGGCCAATCAAGATAGGGCAAATCAACGTTGGTGTATCACAGCTCAAGTAAAAAGCGATCTTTTTTGTGATTGTTTTCATCCCCAGAATTGTCCTAAAAACCTTTATGCGCATTTTTACTATCCTTATTTTGAAGGAAAAACGATGCTGCTAGGCCCTAAATTATATCCGTCAGAAGTGGCAGTGAAATTTAATGGGGCCAGAAATACCATGGAAACAAATTGTTTTATGTTACAGGCTGAAGAACATCGTACATTGTTCTCTTTTTTCAATGTGGGCAGTATTAAATTAAAGTCTGATCAAGCGGCGAGTGCGTGTACAAGATGAAATCATTAAAAGGCGAAACATTGGTGAGTTTGTTGATTTCACTTGGCTTATCGGCTTTATTATTGTTATTGGTTGCACAATTTTATGCCCAAACCCAGCAGCAAAATCAGCGTTTAATGTTACAACTCAAATTACAAGCGGAATTACAACGCACAATTCAACTCATCGGGAAAGATCTGCGCCGCGTAGGCTTTCGAGCCGCAAACCAAAAACTCATAGAAGATAATCTCGCTTTATTTGAATTAGACGAAAAGGGCACAGCAATAACCATTGCTCAAGCAGACAATGCACCATCAAATAGCTGTGTCTTATTTTTTTATGATTTAAATAGCAATGGCTGTATTGGTGAAAAATACACAAAAAATACCTGCGTAAATGGCGTTAAAAATGTGGCAAAAAATATCGAAAAGGAGCTATTTGGTTACAAACTTAACGGGAATATGATCGAAACCAAACAAACCTATAAAAATGCGGTAAATGCAGATTGTCGCTCAGCAGAGTGTCAGCGTGCTTTAACGCAATCTACTTGTAACGCGGGTGGTGGATGGACAGATTTATTGGATGAAAAAGAGTTTGAGATTTCTCAATTACGTTTTGATTGGTTAAAGGCAGGGAAAGGGATTGAAATTAAACTCACAGGGCATCTTGCCGCATATAAGCATATTCAATATGAAACTTCGCTTGTAGTGCCTTTATTAAATCAAGAAGAATGATGATGAAAAAAGGGATTGTGACACTGACGGCACTGATTTTACTTTCAGGCTTATTGGCGCTGATCTTATTATTTGATGAACAGATCTTTGCGTTTTTTCGATCTCAAATGAGTCAGCGAAAATATTATGTAGAACAAAGCCTTGCGTTACAGAAAATCAGTCAGCAGCAACAAAAACATATTTGCCAAAACTTGCCTTTAAATGGTGCTGAAAAAGTGAAACAAGTCTTTTTCGAGTCTTCAGGGGCAGAGGATAAAGTCGCCTATTCTGTTTGGTGTGAACGCGCTGAGTTATTTAAGAAATCGCCCACAAAAGGCATTAATGAAAATATGCTGCGAGATTTTATTTCCAGTGAAAAACAAACTGATTTTCAACCGCACTTTGTGAAAGTAGATACTACTTTAACTGCTCAAAAAACACCACAAGTGTATTGGATGACGCAAAACCAATTAGAAGTTAAAGGGAATGTAAGTGGTATTCTGCTAGCAGAAGGAGATTTAACTTTAACAGGCAAAGGGCGTATTAGTGGTGCAGTGATTACAGGTGGTTTGCTTAAGTTAGAGGAGAATGTGACGGTAGCTTACGGTAAAGCCGTGGTGACAAAACTCGTACAAGAATATAGCCAATGGCGTTTGGTGGATAAAAGTTGGAGTGATTTAAGTGCACAAGATCAACGTGAATAAAGGCATGTCGTTAATGTCACTTTTATTAGCCTTATCGATTTTCAGCGGGTTATTTTTGATCTTTAATCGATGGACGAGTGAGCAACGGAAAAGTGCGGTCAGAATTTTTCAAGAATTTCAGGCGATTCAAATTGCTGAAAATCAGGCTCAACGCCAGTTTTTAGGTTTGTCTTGTGAAAATAGCGTACAACAAAATGGCATTCAATTTTCAATTCAATGCAGTCATCATCAAGTGAATATACGCTATCCTCAAGGTGAATTTTTATTGAAAACCGAGTAAAATAACGCATTGTTTTTGCTTTCAAAAGGGCGTTACTTTGTTCGTTACTTATTATTCAAACCAACCAGAAATTCAAAAGGATATTTTAGTTTTGCTGTTGGAAAACTTACCTCAACATGATCCATTTCAGTCTGACATTGTGTTGGTGCAAAGTCCAGGTATGGCACAATGGTTACAAATGGAAATTGCTAAAAAACGCGGTGTTGCAGCGAATTTCCAATTCCCCATGCCTTCCAGTTTTATTTGGAAACTTTACGCCGATAATTTGCCGAATGTTTCCACGCAAAATCCTTTTGAAAAAGATTCAACGTTATGGCGATTAATGCGATTAATCCCTACTTTTTTACAGCAAAAAGAATTTGAACCATTAAAAAAATATTTAGCGTCCTCGCCTGTATCAGAACAGCAAAAACTTTATCAATTAAGCCTAAAGGTTGCCGATTTATTTGACCAATATCTCGTCTATCGTCCCGAATGGATTGCCGCATGGGAAGAAAATAATGATGAAAAGATCTTGGCTCAGATTAATCAGCAAAAGCAGGGGCTTTTGGCGTTAAACCCTACCTTTCTTTCTCAAATTAAAGGCAATATTCATTGGCAAGGGATTTTATGGCGAGCCTTGGTGGATGATGTTCAACGTGATTTCAGCGGAAAAGCGAAACATCGTGCTGCACTCAATCAACAATTTTTAGCATTATGTCGTGATCCCAATGCGACACTCAACTTACCAGAACGTATTTTTATTTTTGGTATTCCAGCATTGCCAACAGTTTATCTCAATATTTTCCAAGGTATTTCAACTAAAACAGACGTGCATTTATTCTTCAATAATCCATGTCAAGAATATTGGGGCGACTTGCGAGATCTGAGTAAATCCTATTTATTAGAAAGACAGCGTTTCGTGCAGGAAAGCAACGATGTGAAGCCTTTAATTTCAGCCGAGCAAGTGTCATGGGAACCTGCTGACCTTGATTACACCAATCAACAAGAAGAATTATTCAGCGGAAATCCGCTTTTAGCCTCTTGGGGAAAAATGGGACGGGATTTTCTCTATCAATTAGTGCGAGATGAAGAAAATATTCAAGCTATTTCCCGTGATTACTATGCAGAACTTCCCGAAAAAACGTTGTTAGGGCAGATCCAAAATCAAATTTTGACGTTGAGTCATGGAGCATTAAATGTCGCGAAAAATGACCGCTCTTTGGTGATGAAATCTTGTCATAGCGAGATGCGAGAAGTTGAAGTGCTGCATGATTATTTATTGGATTTATTTAATCAAAATCAGCATAAGTCAAAAGAAGAACAGATTACACCAAAAGATGTAGTGGTTATGGTGGCCGATGTTAATCAATATACGCCTTATATTCAGGCTGTCTTTGGTGCGAATAGTGCGGATGCACCTACTATTCCATTCTCGATTTCTGACAGTAAATTGTCTGAAAGTGATGTGATCGTGTCGAGCTATCTTTCCCTGTTAAATTTAAGAGAAAGTCAGTTTGGCGCGGAAGAAGTACTGGCTTTATTGGATATTCCCGCTATTCGTGAACGTTTTAATATTGCGCTTGCAGATCTCGAACAAATTCGTGAATGGGTGAAAGAGTCGGGCATTCGCTTTGGTTTAGAAAAACTGCAGAACACACTGAATTTTAACGCGTGGCAGGCGGGACTTGAACGTATGACCTTAGGTTATGCGATGCGTGAAGAACAAGGCGTTTGGCAAGACAGTCTTGGACTTGATAGTAGCTATGGATTGAAAGGGCAGTTAGTCGGTGCGGTGAATCAATTTTTTACAGCCCTAAATAAATGGCATCAAGATTTGCAAAAAGCACACAATATTGAAAAATGGCATGAAAAATTGACCGCACTTTTGACGGATTTCTTTGTGCAAAATGAAGAAACTGCGGATACCTTATTTTATATTCAAGATTGTATCAATGCCTTTGCCGATGATTTGCAGACCGTCAATTTTGAAGAAACTTTGCAAGCGGATGTCATTGCGGAAGTGATGTCTGCACGTTTAGAAGAAACGCCAAACAGCCTTCGTTTCTTAGCGGGGAAAGTGAATTTCTGTACGCTTTTACCAATGCGCTCTATTCCTTTCAAAGTAGTGTGTTTGCTCGGAATGAATGAGGTGGATTACCCACGCAGTCATACGCCAAATAGTTTTGACTTGATGCAATATCATCATCAAAAAGGCGATCGTGTTCGTCGAGATGATGACCGTTACTTATTCCTTGAGGCTTTGCTAGCCGCAAGATCCCATTTTTATGTGAGTTATGTGGGCTGTTCAATTATTGATAATCAACCCAAAGAACCTTCTGTATTAGTGAGTCAGTTGGTTGATTATATTAATCATTATTCGGACGATAGCTTGAGGATTGAACAACATCCAATGACGGCGTTTAGTCCAAGCAATTTCCAAAATGAAGGGAAAATTAACCGCTCTTTTGCGAAAAAATGGCTGCCAATTGCTCAATTCCAAGAAAGAAAATGTCATGAATTTGTTGTGCTGATGGGGGAAAATCAAGAGCCAATAGCGGAAATTGAACTCGATCGTTTTGTGAGTTTTGTTGAAAATCCAGTGAGATTCTTTTTTGAAAAGCAGCTTGGTGTGTATTTCCGAGATGAAGACGAGCGCATTGAAGAAAGTGAAAACTTCACGTTAAATGGTTTGGATCGTTATCGCATTAATAATGAGTTATTGCATTTAGAGGAAGCGAAATTTAACGATTATTTTGCGAAACAGCGAGTAAAAGGCATCATGCCACGCGGCGAGTTTGCGGAGGTTTGTGAGCAAGACATTCGTGCTGATGTATTGGCTTTTAAAGAGAAAATTAAGGATTATTCTTTACCACATAGTGAGAGTGTCGATTTTGTGGTGGAAACGGCACAAGGCAATATTCGTTTGTTTGGCTATATGGAGCCGTTATTTGGTGATGAAAATCAGATAATCGAATGGAGATTTGCAAAATATAAGGATCGTTATCGTATTCGCCCATGGCTTTATTATCTGATTCAACTGGCGACAAAAGAGAACGCAATGCCACCACGAATTATCGCTAAAGATAAGGATTTAACATTAAAAACAATAGAAAAATCAACCGCACTTGAGAAACTGAAAATGTACGTTGAGGCCTATCTACAAAGCCAGCAACAAATTCAGCTCATTCCAACGGAAAATATAGCGAAGTTTATTGAAAAAGATGAAAGTGCGGTCAATTTTGACAATGTTTTGACGAATATCGAATCCCTTGCGAAAGATGATCCTTATGGCTATGGAAAAGCTGATCCTTATTGGGCGAGGGTGTTGGGGCAAACAGAACAATTTAAATCGCAGGATGGTCTCTTGCAGTTGGTGAAACAAACCACATCCTGGTTTGGAGAAATGTTGTCTTAAAGCGGATCTTCAGATCGAAAAGATCCTGGATTTTTGATAAGATAATGGCTTAAGAATAATTTTGAAAAGGATCTAAAATGCGTTGTCCGTTTTGTTCAACTGAAGAAACTAAGGTGATTGACAGCCGTTTGGTTTCTGATGGATATCAAGTGCGTCGTCGTCGGGAATGCGGGAATTGTCATGAACGCTTTACCACCTTTGAAACGGCCGAATTAGTGGTGCCAAAAATTATTAAAAATGATGGGTCACGCGAGCCTTTTAATGAAGATAAATTGCGTAGCGGTATTCAACATGCATTAGAAAAACGCCCAGTAAGTTCGGATGATGTGGAAAAAGCCATCAGCCATATTATTATTCAATTACGTGCGACGGGTGAGCGCGAAGTGCCAAGTCATCTCGTAGGCAAATTAGCCATGAATGAGCTGAAAGAATTAGATAAAGTGGCGTATATCCGTTTTGCATCCGTTTACCTGAGCTTTGATAATATCAATGAATTTACTAAAGAAATTGAAAGCTTAAAGGATTAATATGAGTGACACCTTTTCCCCTGATGACGTGAAATTTATGCAATTGGCTCTTGAGCTTGCGGCAAAAGGGCAGTACACCACTACGCCGAATCCATCGGTGGGATGTGTGTTAGTTAAGAACGGTGAAATTGTCGGGAAAGGGTTTCATTTTAAAGCTGGTCAGCCTCATGCAGAACGAATGGCGTTGGCCGATGCCGGTGAGAAAGCGAAAGGTGCAACGGCTTATGTGACGCTTGAACCTTGTTCTCATTATGGCCGTACACCGCCTTGTGCATTAGGTTTAATTGAAGCGGATGTCAGTCGAGTTGTGGCAGCTATGGCAGATCCTAATCCGCAAGTGGCCGGTAAAGGCTTGAAAATGCTGGCTGATGCAGGCATACCAACTGCGGTCAATTTATTGAACGAACAAGCAGAAGCCTTAAATAAAGGTTTTCTCAAACGTATGAGAACCGGTAAGCCTTATGTGCAGTTAAAACTAGCCATGAGTTTAGACGGCCGAACAGCCATGGCGAGCGGTGAAAGCAAGTGGATCACGGGTGAAGCCGCTCGTGCAGATGTACAAAAAATGCGAGCCAAAGCGACCGCACTTTTATCTACAAGTGCTACCGTGTTAGCTGATGATCCAAGTTTGAACGTGCGTTGGAATCAATTCCCCGATGATCTAAAAGCGGAATATGCTGAAGATACTGTGCGTCAGCCTATTCGCATAATCTTAGATTCTAAAAATCGAGTTCAACCAAATCATCAATTATTCCATACCCATTCGCCAGTTTGGCTTGTGGGTTCAATTCCACGAGATATGTCTGTATTCCCTGATTTCTGTGAGCAAATGTTACTGCCAGAAAACTATGATTTTGATCTATTGATGACAGAATTAGGCAAGAGACAAGTGAATTCTGTTTGGGTTGAAGCCGGCGCCAATTTAGCGGGTAGCTTGATTGAACAACATGCTGTAGATGAATTAATCATTTATGTCGCCCCGAAACTCTTGGGAGATAACGCTCGAGGATTATGCCAACTCCCGCATTTGGAAAAACTTGCGGATGCCCCATTGTGGCAACTGCAAGAATGTGAAAGAATTGGGGATGATTTAAAGCTCAGTTATTTACCTAACTTATTAATAAAAGAATAAAAAATGTTTAAAAAACTTTTCCACTCCGCCCTTTGGGGGCTTGCTGCGGCAGGTGTTATTTTATTTGCCGTTCCTAAGCTCAATAACAGCAGCCTTTTCTCTGCTGATGATATCGTTTCGTTTAATAGTGCCGTGAGAATTGCTTCTCCTGCTGTGGTGAACGTGTACAACCGATCTTTTTCTTCTGCCAGCATTAATGATAGCGATCAATTACAGGTAAATAACTTAGGTTCTGGCGTGATTATGACCAAAGACGGTTATATTCTTACCAATAAACACGTTATCCAAAATGCTGATCAAATTGTGGTGGCACTGCAAAACGGTAATATTTATGAAGCGAATTTAATCGGTTCGGATAATTTGACGGATCTTGCGGTATTAAAAATTAAAGCAACCAATCTTTCTACCATTCCGCAAAATAAAGAACGCCAAGTAAGAGTGGGTGATATTGCTCTGGCTATTGGTAATCCATATAACCTTGGTCAAAGTGTTTCTCAAGGGATTATCAGTGCAGTAGGGCGTAGTGCAGTTGGCGATTCTTTAGGTCGTCAAAACTTTATTCAAACAGATGCATCAATTAACCGCGGTAACTCTGGTGGCGCGTTGATTAACTCAGCTGGCGAATTAGTAGGGATCAGCACGTTAAGTATTGGTAAAACAGCCAATGAAATTGCAGAAGGTCTGAATTTTGCGATTCCAATCAGCATTGCCAATGATGTGTTATATAAAATTATTCGCGATGGACGCGTGATTCGTGGTTATTTTGGGGTACAAAGTGAAATCACCGCTAATTCAAACGGTGGTATCGTGATTACAGGCGTGACTGCCAATAGCCCTGCAGCGAAAGCTGGAATCCAGGTGGGGGATGTGATTTTACGTTTAAATAAACAAGATAACCTGTCTATTCGTGAAATGATGCAAATTATTAGTGATACTAAACCGAATACTGAAGTCATCGTTACCATTTCTCGCTTAGGTAAAGTGATTGATCTCCCTGTGATTATTGAAGAGTTCCCGTCTAATTAAGGATATATTGTGGAAGTTAAAACCAGTCACTTTTTTGCCTGTTTAGATCGTCTTCGCTTAATTCAGCGTTGGTCATTGATGCGCAACATTGAAAAGGAAAACTTGGCGGAGCATAGCTTGCAAGTTGCCTTTGTAGCACAAGCCTTAGCGATTATTAAAAATCAGTTTTTTGGTGGTGAAGTGAATCCAGAGCGTATTGCGGTAGTGGCGATGTATCATGATACCTCTGAAATTTTTACGGGTGATTTGCCGACCCCAATTAAGTATTTCAATTCTGAAATCACTCATGCTTATAAAGACATTGAAGCGGCAGCCGAATTACATTTAATTAGCTTGCTTCCGACTGAGTTGCAAGATAGTTTTGCTCCATACTTAGATAGTGAGCAATTTAGCCCAGAAGAAAAGCATTTAGTAAAACAAGCGGATTTGATTTGTGCTTACATTAAAGCTCAATTTGAATTAGAGCATGGTAACCACGAATTTAAAACAGCTAAAAAACGTTTAGAAAATTTGATGGAACAATGGCACAGCCAGGAAATGGATTATTTTTTACAAGTCTTTTTGCCAAGTTTTGGACGCCCGATTGATGAGATTGCGTTATAAGCGAAAATAATAAAGTGCGGTTAATTTTGACCGCACTTTGAGTTTATAAGGGTTATTTCAATGTTGCCAAGATGATTTGTTCTGGCTCCACATGTAACCACACTTCTTGTCCCACTTTCCAGCCATCTTTACTATGAATACTCGCACAAAATTCAATTGAGCTGTCTTTTATTTGCAAAATCGCTTCTTCATTTTGCATAGAAAGAATGGTTGCTTGGAAAAGGTTGTTTTTTTCTTCTAATGTAGTAGCACTCACCTTCACCCAAGGCGCTTTAAACATCACCATCACTTCTTTTTCAGTAATGAGTTTTAGACGTTCAGCACTGCGTAGCGTGATCGAAACGTGTAATGGATGGGCTAAATCCTGAATATTGACCGCAACGATGCAACGGGAATCCACAATATGTTGGCTTAAAACCTTACCGAAAAATTGATTACGCGCGCTACTTTGTAAGGAGAATTTTGCTGTCGCTGAAAGCAAGCTGTTGAGTGGAATTGTCTCATCTTGCAGAATATGGAAGGCATGTTCTTGTGTTTGTTCGAGCAAATCATAAAGCTGTAATAAACGCTCAGCATAAGTGGTTAATGACGTACCGCCTCCATTTTTTCCACCGATATTACGTTCTAAAAGCGGTTTGGGGCTAATTTTATTCATCGCCTCAAGGTGATCCCACGCACTTTTATAGCTCACTTTTGCATTTTTGGCTGCCTGATTAATTGAGCCACATTCTTTAATTTCTTTTAAGAGGCGAACACGTTTTGGATCAATAAATAATTTTTGATGAAGTTTGATTGTCAGTAAAATTTCAGTTTGTTTCATCATCTCCTCCTAATACATAATTTTGCTTATTTTACTTGATTTTTGTTTTTTTCTGTATGCTTATTTTAAAATTAAAGTTATAATTCAAGCGCAGTATATTTTTTTACATATAGTTTCATTTATATAGGAGATAAATAATGAAATTAACCAAATTTGCAACCGCACTTTTAATTGCAGGTATGGGCGTGTCTTTCGCTGCATCTGCAAAAATCACTGTATTTGCAGCCGCTTCCATGACTGATGCGTTACAACAAATTGCAGAGAAGTATAAAGCTGAAAAAGCAAGTAATGAAGTAGTGTTTTCTTTTGCATCTTCATCCACTTTAGCTAAACAAGTTGAAGAAGGTGCGCCAGCAGATTTATTTATCTCAGCTAGCAATAAATGGATGAAATATTTATCTGATAAAAACCTTACAGTAAAAGAAACTGAAAAAGTATTAGTGGGTAATGAGTTAGTATTAATTGCGCCAGCTAAAAGCACTGTTAATTCAGTTGATGTTGCAAAAGGCGAATGGATTAAAGGCTTAAAAGATAGTTATTTATCTGTGGGTGACCCTGCCCACGTTCCTGCAGGACAATATGCAGAAGAATCATTAACGAAATTGAATTTATGGGATCAAGTTAAAGATAAATTAGCTCGTGCGAAAGATGTACGTGGTGCACTCGCCTTAGTTGAACGTGCTGAAGCACCTTACGGTATTGTATATGGTACCGATGCGAAAGTGAGTAAAGAGGTGAAAACAGTAGGTGTGTTCCCGAAAGACAGTTATAAACCGGTAGAATACCCAGCAGCGATTTTAAAAGATCATGATAATGCAGATACTCGTGATTTTCTTAATTACTTAGAATCTGATGCCGCGAAGAAAGTATTTGTTGAATATGGTTTCTCTGTGAAATAATGAGGCTTCGTTTTACAAGAAAAGGACAGGAAACTGTCCTTTTTGTTATCTATAAAGAAATTTAATCATATCGATATATACAAGGAAATATTTTGCTCTCTTGGTTTCAATTAAGCCCTATGGAATGGGATGCAATTCACTTAAGTATGAGTGTTGCATTGAGTTCTATGCTTTGGAGTTTACCTTTCGCGATTTTTATCGCTTGGTTACTGGCTCGTAAGGAATTCTATGGTAAGTCGTTGATTACAGGGATTATTCATTTGCCTTTGGTGTTGCCACCAGTGGTAATCGGTTATTTATTATTGGTTGCCATGGGGCGTAATGGCTTTATTGGTAAGTATTTATATCAATGGTTTGGTTTATCCTTTGGCTTTAGCTGGAAAGGGGCAGTATTAGCTTCTGCAGTGGTGGCATTTCCATTGGTCGTGCGGGCGATTCGTCTTTCCTTGGAAAGCATTGATTTTAAATTAGAGCAAGCCGCACAAACGCTTGGCGCTTCGCCTTGGCGAGTTTTTTTCACGATTACGTTACCCCTTTCTCTACCTGGTGTATTGGCGGGTTTAGTATTAGGGTTTGCTCGTTCTTTAGGGGAATTTGGTGCAACCATTACTTTCGTATCTAATATTGCGGGGGAAACCCAAACCATTCCTTTAGCGATGTATTCATTCATCCAAACACCAGGCGCAGAAGCACAAACTGCACGCCTTTGCTTGTTTGCGGTGATCCTTTCATTGATTTCCTTATTGCTTTCCGAAGCCTTAAGCAAACGGATGCAGAAAAAATTGGGGCAGGGCGATGCTACACATTAATGTACAACAACAATTAGGTCGCCTGACTTTACGTGCAGATCTGCAGCTGCCAACTCAAGGTGTGACGGCTATTTTTGGTTTGTCGGGGTCGGGTAAAACCTCATTGATTAATTTGGTGAGTGGCTTAACTCATCCCGATCAAGGATTTATTCGTTTAAATGACCGCACTTTGGTGGATGTGGAGAACGGTGAGAATCTCCCCGTGCATCAGCGCAGAATCGGCTATGTATTCCAAGATGCGCGTTTATTTCCCCATTACAATGTCAAAGGCAATTTACGTTATGGCATGAAGAATGTAAGTCGTGAAGATTTTGACTATATCGTTCAGCTACTTGGTATTGAACCTTTACTCAAACGCTATCCACTTACTTTATCCGGTGGCGAAAAACAACGTGTGGCGATTGGGCGAGCCTTATTAACGGATCCTGATATTTTGTTAATGGATGAACCGCTTTCAGCTTTAGATGTGCCTCGCAAACGTGAGCTTATGCAATATTTGGAAAGTCTATCCAAAGAAATTAATGTGCCGATTTTATATGTGACGCACAGTTTAGATGAATTATTACGCTTGGCCGATCGTGTTGTCCTGATGGAAAACGGCAAAGTGAAAGCCTATGACACCTTAGAAAATGTTTGGAACAGTCCGTTATTTGCCCCTTGGAAAGGCGAATCGGAACAGAGTAGTGTGTTGGCGTTGCCTGTCTATTTGCATAATCCAACCTATAAAATGACCGCACTTTCTTTAGGCGAACAGCAACTTTGGATCAACGAAGTGTATCATCAAGCGAATGAAAAAGTACGCGTCTGCATTTATAGTTCCGATGTATCACTCACTCTCAGTAAGCCAGAGCAAACGAGTATTCGTAATATCTTACGTGGGCAAATTGTACAAATCGTTCCGCAAAAGAATCGTATTGATATTGCGGTATTGGTGGAAGGGCATAAAGTTTGGGCAAGTATCAGTAAATGGGCGTTTAATGAATTGCATTTTGCTCAAGGCATGGATGTTTATGTACAAATAAAAGCGATTTCTGTCGTGTAAAGTCATTACTTATAAAATAAAAGTGCGGTCAATTTTAAAATAGTTTTAAAATTGACCGCACTTTCTGTTTAGGATTACTTACCTAAGTTATCAAAGAATTTCTTCACACCGTCTAAAAAGCTTGAAGATTTCGGACTATGCGACTTTTGTCCTTTCAAACTTTCTTCCAGTTTTTCTAATAATTCTTTTTGTTCTTTATTTAAGTTTACTGGTGTTTCAATCACCACGCGGCAAATGAGATCGCCTGCGTAGCCGCTACGTGTAGAGGTCACCCCTTTACCACGCATACGGAACAGTTTGCCAGTTTGGGTTTCCGCAGGAATTTTGAGTTTCACTTTACCGTCTAAGGTCGGAACTTCAATTTCACCACCTAATGCAGCCATTGAGAAACTGATTGGCACTTCGCAGTAAAGGTTACTTCCATCACGTTCAAAGATATGATGCTCTTTAACGTGAATCACCACATATAAATCGCCTGCTGGTGCACCATTTTCGCCAGCCGCACCTTCACCGCTTAAACGTAATTGGTTACCGGTATCCACACCTGCTGGGATTTTAACAGAAAGGTTTTTCTTCTTGTGAACACGACCTTCGCCATGGCAGCTTTTACATGGTTTTTCAATTTTCTTACCAGAACCATGACAAGTAGGACAAACCGCTTCAGTTACGAAGAAACCTTGTTGACGACGAACACGACCAGAACCATGACAGCTTGGACATGTTTCAACTTTTGATCCTTTTTCTGCACCAGAGCCATCACAGCTATCACAGTGAGCAAGCGTATTGATTTGGATGTCTTTGGTTGTACCTTTTACGGCTTCTTCTAACGTAATTTGAATGTCATAACGTAAATCTTCACCGCGTACTACACGCTGACGACCACGTCCGCCACCGCCGAAGATATCGCCGAACATATCACCAAAAATATCACCAAAATCAGCGCCACTGAATCCGCCACCGAAGCCACCGCCTCCCATGCCGCTTTGTTCAAAGGCTGCGTGACCGTATTGATCGTAAGCCGCACGTTTTTCTTTATCACCTAAAATTTCATAGGCTTCTTGGATTTCTTTAAATTTTTCTTCTTTGGCTTTATCACCTTTGGTTCTATCAGGGTGATATTGCATGGCGAGTTTTTTGTAAGCACGTTTAATTGCTTTTTCATCTGCGCCATGTTCAACACCAAGAACGTCGTAATAATCTTTCTTTGCCATAATGTTTTCGTTTTCCGTTTAAAAATATAAATTTAAAAAATTTTATTTTGTTATTGTATGGTATTGCGTTAACAACATACCTAAGAATAAAAATAATGCCGAAGTCAGAAATATCAAGGGTAAATTCGTTAATTTATGACTTATTTTGCTGCTGCAAATGCTTGCTCTAAGTCTGCTAAAATATCTTGAATATTTTCAATACCGCAAGAGAGACGAATCAGTCCTGCAGAAATCCCCGCTTTTTCTAATTCAGCTTCATTTAATTGGCGGTGCGTTGAGGTTGCTGGATGTAACGCACAAGTACGAATATCGGCTACGTGTACTTCACGTGAGGTCATTTGCAATGCGTTTAACCATTTTGCCGCGGTTTCTTTGTCACCTTTAATCTCAAAGGAAATGACACCACACAAACCGTTAGGTAAATATTTTTGTTTGAGCGCGTAATCTGGTGAGTTCGATAAGCCAGGGTAATTCACTTTAGCGACTTGTGGATGTTTTTCTAAAAACTCGGCTACGGCCTGTGCATTTTCATAATGACGTTGCATACGAAGTGCAAGGGTTTCCATACCGACATTCAATAAGAAACTATTTTGTGGGGCAGGCGCTGCACCTAAATCACGCATTAATTGAACACGCGCTTTGACAATATAAGCCGCAGGGCCAAAGGTTTCTGTATAAACTAAACCATGATAAGTTTGGTCTGGTGTGCTTAGTTGCGGATATTTACCGTTATTCCAATTAAAGTTACCACCGTCTGTAATTGCACCACCAAGGGCAATAGCATGACCATCTAAATATTTAGATGTGCTGTGAATGACCACATTCGCGCCAAATTCGATTGGACGACAAAAATAGGGGGTAGCAAAGGTGTTATCAACTAATAATGGCGCCTCTGCAGCTTTTGCTAAGGCAGCAAATTTTTCAATATCTAACACTCGTAAAGCGGGGTTAGCAATGGTTTCAGCAAAGACCGCTTTTGTATTTGGACGGATTGCTTTTTTGAGTTCTTCAAGTGGTAAATCTTGATCTACAAAAGTCACTTCGATACCCATTTTTTTGAATGTATGGGCAAATAAATTGTAAGTACCGCCATACACATAAGAAGAGGAAATGAAATGATCGCCTGCTTCTAAAATATTCAACATCGCATAGAAAACCGCAGATTGACCAGAAGCAGTACACATTGTTGCTACACCACCTTCAAGTGCCGTGATTTTTTCTTCAGCAGCATTTGTTGTTGGGTTTGCTAGGCGAGTATAGAAATAACCTGCAGCTTGTAAATCAAATAGCTTGCCAATTTCTTCTGCAGAATCGTAGGTATAAGTTGTGCTTTGCACGATAGGTTGAACACGTGGCTCACCGTTTTTAGGGCTATAGCCAGTATGGAGGCATTTTGTTTCGAATTTCATTATTTTTTCCTTTAGTTGTGTTTGTTTTGGGGTAAAGCGCAGTCATTTTTATAAAATTTCACATACTTTTTAATTTTACTACCTTTAGTTCTTCGCATTATGTATTGGGAGTATCTTTGTATGGGGTATTTAATTTCTTTTTTATTTGCAGATTTGTAAACTGTTGGACGCTTGTAGTTCTTTGTTTTACTACGATAGAGTTTATCCACTTTATGTTAGTTTAGTTGTAATATAAATAACGAGTAGTAATCCATAAAATAACCCATATTTTTTACCGATATCATTTCCAACAGAATCATCTATATTTTTTCCTCCGAAAGACAAAACATATAATTCAATACCAAACAAGAAAGATGCCTTGATAATGAGTTTAAATAAATCTTCCCAGCTAGATAATTCTCCAAATTCCATAAGGTAAGAATTAAATTCATGCAATCCTATTGGCATGATGATCGCAGTTATAAGACATATTATGAAAAAAATGCGAGAACTTAGGATAAAGAACTCATACATATTAATTTTATTGACTAACCAATCTTGAATATTTGTTATCTCCTTAACCTTTAAATTTTGCAACATTAGTGAAAATAAGGTCATTATAGAAATAAAGGTATCAATTGAAAATGCATGATTGTTTTTGGTATTTTCAATAACAAGAATAATAATAAACCATACTAAGAATGTAATTAAGTATCGCATAAAATTTACTATTATTAATTTGGGTTTAACTAATACTACAAAAGGGGAACATAAGATGTTCCCCTATAAATATTATAATAATAAATGATTACTTATTATCTTTCACTTCTTCAAACTCTGCATCAACAACATCATCATTTGGCTTGTTGTTACTTTGAGCTTGTTGTGCATCCGCTTGCGGTTGTGCAGTTTGAGCGAGTTTTTGAGCCACTTCTGCAAGTGCTTGAAGTTTAGCTTCGATTGCTGCTTTATCTTCGCCTTTCGCTGCAGTTTCTAAATCGCTTAATGCGCTTTCAATTGCTGCACGATCTTCAGCTGGAACTTTATCACCGGCTTCTTCTAATT
>JAHZCF010000061.1 GCA_019423005.1 Haemophilus sp. | reverse complement strand
GACAAACTTTTTGATCTTCAAATGGTTCTTTATGAATCACTTTAAGTTTCCAAACGCCTTCAATTAATGGAATAAAGTTAACTTTACCTTCTTTGTCTGTTTTACCAGAAAAGGCTTGCGGCTCACGGTGAGATGTCGCTGCTTTCATATCTTTCACAACAAATGTATCAGAGGTTGCGATAATCGTTTCGCCTGCAAGTGGTTGGTCTTTATAGAAAATCTGAACAGGGAAAGCTTCACCTGCTTTAATTGTTTTCGGATCTTTAAGTGGCACGATTTCAAGTGGTAAGCCGAGGCGTGTCATTGCCATATCTACATTTAATGGTTTTTTGCCCACTACAGTAAAGGCTTTACCAAACATTTGAGTTTGTTCGCAATAGAATGCATTTGGTGTGCCTTGTAAGTTATCCATTTTCCAACCTTCATTATTTTGTGACCAGAAAGTTGGTTTATAAGTAGCTGTTACCCAATATGAACCGTCTTTTAACGGTTTTTCTGATTGATATTGGTAGTTTTCACCTTTTTGTACTAATGTTTGCATTTCACCATCTTGATTTATGAGTTCCATCGGTGGAAAAATCGCGAGACGTTTTTCAGGAATTTTTTCAACGTAGGGGTAGTCACCATAAGCTAAATCAGCTTTTAAAACGCTATTAGAAGCCAGTTGTGCTGGTGTTGCAACCCAAACTTCATGTGCTTGCGCAAGCGCAGAGAAGCCAAGTAGTGCTGCAATTAATGTTTTTTTCATGGTCTTTCCTTTTTAATAATAAATCAATTTATAGAAAGTCTTCGATAGGGCGGATAAGTATAACGAAAAAGAAATAATGAGACGAATAGAAAAAGTTGATTTTGTGAGAAAATTCACATTTTTTTAACAAAAAAGTGCGGTCAATAAAACGATTGTTTTTCTGACCGCACTTGTTTTAAATAAAAAGCTAAATAGGCTTATTTTTTAGATGGTTTAATGGCTAATAAATTGCAGCTTAATTTACTAATCACATGTTCAGCTGTATTACCTAGTAACGCTGCAGATAAACCCGTTCTTCCCACTGTACCTAAAATCACTAATTCAGCTTCAATTTCTTTCGCCACTTCAGGAATCACTTCTTCAGGGAAACCTTCACGTACGTGGGTATGATCTTCATCAATGCCAAATTTTTGACGCAAGGATTTCATATTGATGAGGTGTTGGCCACGAATACCATTTTCATAACCTGAAGTATTAAATTCAGGTAAATCAATCGCCATATTAATTGGTGCAACAGGGTAGGCTGCGACTAAATGTACGTTACCACGGTTTAAGTTTTCCGCTAAATTCATACCTGTTGAAACTAATTCTTGATTGAATTCATCTTGATATTCTTGCTCACCCGACACATTAACAGCGACTAAAATACGGCGTTGGTGTTTCCAGTCGCCATCACGTACCATTAATACTGGGATTGGACATTTACGTAACAATTGCCAATCTACTGGTGTGAAAATCAATGAAGTGAAACTTTCTTCATCTTTAGTGTATTTCACAACGAGGTCGTATTGATTTTTTTCAACTTCTTCACGAATTGCATCCGCTTCATTGCTGCTCCATACAATGTGAGATTCAAACTCAATTGCCGGATCAGCATATTTATCTAAATAAAACTGCACAGCTTGACGTTGTTGTTCAACGGCTGTTTTATGCATTTCGCTGCGTTCTTCAGAAGAAAGAAGGGCTGACATCTCATACGATAAGTCATAAACACTCAATAGGGTGGTGATTTTTACCTTTGTTTCATTTTGCTGTTCTTTAACAAGACGAACGGCACGAGCTAGAGCATATTGTTTTTCGTTATCAGGATTGAGTACAACAAGAATATTATTAAATTTCATAAAACCTCCAAGATATGAGATATCAATAGGATAGAAAAGATTTTAAACGATGACAAGAACCTATTCTCAAAAAAGTGATCTCGTGCAAGTTTTTTTTGTTTCAAATGTTAAAAAAGCGTGAAAACTCACGCTTTTAATTTATTCTGCTAATTGGATTTTGGTTTTATGTACACCGGTTAAATCAATCAATGCATTAATATCATTAATAGTAATGTATTTACCTTGAACAGAGAGTACACCCAGTTTTTGGAAACGGCCAAGTAAACGACTGATGGTTTCAACGGTTAAACCAAGATAGTTACCGATATCACTACGGGTCATGGTTAAACGGAATTCTTTCGCTGAGAAACCACGAGCGGAATAACGTTTTGATAGATTATGGATAAATGCCGCTAAACGTTCTTCAGCATTCATTTTAGACAGTAATAAAATCATTTCTTGATCGCTTTTGATTTCACTACTCATTAAACGCATAATTTGTTGACGAAGTTTAGGCATTTTTCCAGATAAGTCATCTAAGATATCAAATGGAATTTCACATACCATAGCGGTTTCCAAAGCCTGTGCAAAACTTGGATGTTGCATATTTGTGATCGCATCAAAGCCCACTAAATCACCAGGTAAGTGGAAAGAGGTAATTTGTTCTTCACCGGCTTCGCTAATGGTATAAGTTTTAATGGTTCCAGAACGAATCGCATAAATGGAATTCAGTGTATCACCGGCTTTAAAAAGGACTTGAGATTTTTGGATGGGTTTTTTACGCTCGATGATATTATCAAGCTGATCGAGCTCATGTTCGTTCAATGTGAAAGGGATACAAAGTTGGCTAATACTGCAATCTTGACAATGGATTGCACAACCGCCAGATTGAACTCTGCGTCCTGATTTGGTTTCTGAAACGAAATTCTTCATTTATTCCTCAAATCGATAAATATAGTGTAAAATTGATCTAACGCAATTATTCTACCACTAAATAGTCAATTTCAGAAGTTATCAAAGAGCAAATCAATATGGCTGCAGAAAAATTAACCAAAAAACGTTTAATACAAATTATTATCATGCTGATTATTTTAGTCAGCGCATTCGTTTGGCGATATCTATTGTAATAAGTGCGGTCAAATTTTTGATTGTTTTGAGAAGATAAAAAGAGCCACAATTTGTGGCTCTTTGTTTTGAAGATAACATCTATTTATTAATCTGTTTATATCGCAGATTAGCCACATATAATCTTGAAAGATAAAAAGTTCGGTCAATTTATAAGAAGATTTCAAGAACGATAAAAAATCCTGTATAATCTCAGAAATTTTTTGTTCAATTTTAAGCTTTTGTAACCGAATGATCGAAACCTCACAAACCATTCCTGAGCTCGTCTCATGGGCGAAAGAGCGGGAATTTTCGTTAAATCTGCCGACAGAGCGCTTAGTGTTTTTACTGGCCATCGCTATCTATAACAACGAACGCTTAGACGGTGAGATGCTAGAAGCCGATTTAGTGGATATTTTCCGCCACACAACCAGTGCCTTTGACCAATCAACGGATGCGATTGCCACCCGTGCGAATAATGCTATCAATGAATTGGTGAAGCAGCGTTTTCTTAATCGTTTCAGTAGCGAGTTTACTGAAGGGCTTTCCATTTATCGTCTCACTCCATTAGGTGTTGGCGTATCAGATTATTATATTCGTCAGCGTGAATTTTCTGCGTTGCGTCTTTCTGTACAGCTTTCTATTGTGGCTGATGAAATTCAGCGTGCATCTGATGCTGCAGAAGAAGGTACAGCAAAAGGGGAGAATGAGCATTTTTGGCGTCGTAATGTTTTCGCTCCGTTAAAATATTCAGTAGCAGAGATTTTCGATAGTATCGATTTATCACAACGTGTGATGGATGAAAATCAGCAGAGTATTAAGGAAGAAATTGCGAATTTACTTACCAAAGATTGGCAGGCAGCAATTTCTAGTTGTGAACGTTTATTAGATGAAACTTCAGGCAATTTACGTGAGTTACAAGACACCTTAAATGCAGCAGGTGATAAGTTACAGGCACAATTATTACGTATTCAAGATTGTGTGATAGGCCATGATGAGCTCTACTTTATTGAACAATTAATTACTGATTTGCAATCCAAGCTAGACCGCATTATTAGCTGGGGGCAACAAGCCATCGATTTATGGATTGGCTATGACCGTCACGTGCATAAATTTATCCGTACCGCCATTGATATGGATAAAAACCGTGTATTCTCACAACGCTTGCGTAATTCTATCCATAGCTATTTCGATCATCCTTGGTTCTTGTGGACTGCTCAAGCGGAACGTTTGGTCGATCTGCGTGATGAAGAAATGGTATTACGTGAAGATGATGCATTGGGGGAATTACCTGAAGAATTGCAATACGAGTCTTTGGCTGATTTACATGAGCAAATCGTCGAGCATATGCAAGGCTTATTAATTCAATATCGTGAAAATAATCGTCCGATTGATTTAAGTTTAGTCTTAAAAGAACAATTAGAAGCTTATCCGCTTTCCCGTCATTTCGATGTGGCGCGTATTATAGTGGATCAAGCTGTGCGTTTAGGTATGGCAAATGATGATTTAGCCGGTATTTATCCGCAATGGCAGGAAATTAACGATTACGGCGCAGAAGTGCAAGCGCATGTGATTGATAAATATTAATTTCGTGGCTTACCCAAAAACGAATTCATAAAATGAGAAATTAACCATGACAGATATTCAAGATGTAATTTCCCCGAAATTGGCAAATGCCATTGCAAACCCTATTTTCCCGACAGTGGACAGCTTATTGCGTTCAGGTCGCCATATCAGCACCGATCAATTAGATAATCATGCTTTTTTGATGGATTTCCAAAATGAGTTAGATGGCTTTTACCGCCGTTACAACGTGGAATTAATTCGTGCACCGGAAGGCTTTTTCTATTTACGTCCAAAAGCGACGACGTTAATTGCTCGTTCAGTGCTTTCTGAATTAGAGATGTTGGTAGGAAAAGTGCTTTGCTATTTATATTTAAGCCCAGAACGTTTGGCGCAGCAAGGTATCTTCAGTACACAAGAAGTCTATGATGAATTACTGAATTTAGCAGACGAAGGCAAATTATTGAAAGCTGTCAATCAGCGCTCTAGTGGTTCGGATTTAGATAAACAAAAATTATCTGAAAAAGTACGCGCAGCGATCGGTCGTTTACGCCGTTTAGGCATGATTCATACCGTAGGTGAACAGCATAGCGGTAAATTTACTATTTCAGAATCAGTTTTCCGTTTTGGTGCTGAAGTACGTTCTGGTGATGATCCGTTAGAAGCACAAGCTCGCTTAATTCGTGATGGGGAAGCAGCCACACCGCAATCTCTCGAACTCGAAAAGCAAGCAAAAGCGGCAAGTCATGCTGATGATCTCGATGATGAAGAAAGTGCAGTCGACATTGATGAAGAATTTGATGATGCAGGAGAACAAGAATAATGTCTGATGTATTAGA
>JAHZCF010000060.1 GCA_019423005.1 Haemophilus sp. | reverse complement strand
GAATTATTTAGTCATACAAAAACGGTCAAGACTTATATCTTGACCGTTTTTCTTTTTATTTATTTTGCAATACTTTCTAGTGCCCATAATTCACTGAGATTTTCTCTGCGACGAATTAAATGAGCTTTGTTTCCATCCACTAACACTTCAGCCGTACGTGGACGAGAATTGTAGTTTGAGGACATACTTGCACCATAAGCACCAGCAGAACGTTGAGCAATATAATCCCCTTCAGCAATAGCGAGCTCACGCTGTTTACCTAGGAAGTCAGAGGTTTCGCATACCGGGCCAACAACATCATAAACGGCTTTTTCACGCCCTAAAGTGCGGTCAATTTCAATGATGTTCATATAAGCTTCATAGAGTGCAGGGCGAATCATATCGTTCATGCCGGTATCGGTAATCGCGAAGTTGCGGCTTTCATTACTTTTTAGGTATTGAACTTTAGCTACTAAAATCCCCGCATTCGCCGCGATCGCTCGACCTGGTTCTAAAATAATTTCGAGATCTTCATAATCTTTTAATTTATTTAGTAACGCAGCGGCATAATCACTTGGATGTGGAGGTGTTTCATCAGTATAAGTTACGCCTAAACCACCGCCGAGATCTAAGTGTTTTAACGTGATGCCATCTTCTTTTAATTGTTCCATTAAACGAATGAGGCGATCAGTTGCATCTAAGAAGGGTTGTAATTCAGTCAGCTGAGAGCCAATATGGCAATCCATACCCGTAATTTTTACATGAGGTAAGGTTGCAGCTAATTTATAGACTTCACGTGCTTCATCTACGCTCACACCAAATTTATTTTCCTTTAATCCCGTAGAAATGTAAGGGTGAGTATGGGCATCAACATCGGGGTTCACGCGTAAAGAAATAGGGGCTACTTTACCCATTTCACCCGCAATTTGGTTGATATGGTGTAATTCCGCAACAGATTCCACATTAAAACAACGAATGCCTACTTCTAATGCTCGCATAATTTCTGCGCGAGATTTTGCTACACCGGAAAAAACAACTTTTGATGCCTCTCCGCCAGCTGCCAATACGCGTTCTAATTCGCCTTGCGAAACGATATCAAAGCCTGATCCTAACTTCGCCATGACATTCAAGATACCAATATTGGAATTGGCTTTAACGGCATAACAAATCAAGTGTGGATGCTTTCCTAAAGCAGAATCAAAGGCATGCCAATGGCGTTCAAGTGTGGCACGAGAATAAATATAAAGCGGTGTGCCGAATTCTTCAGCGAGTTGTTTGACGGGCAAATCTTCAACATAAAGTTGCTCGTTTTTATATTGGAAAAAATCCATGACGAATCCTTTAAGTGCGGTCAGTTTTTATTGTGTTTTTTGTGTGTTTTGCGGCTGTTCTTTTTCAGGAAAATATAATGGCCCTTTTACACCACAACCTGTAGCTAAAGTACAGAATGCACTGAGTAATAAAATAGAAAGTAATTTTTTCATTTTTCAATCTCTCTAATAAGTAAAATCTGCCTTTGCCAACGAGGCGAAAGGCTTTATAATTCACGGCATTCTATCAGATTTAATCGGAAAATTTTATGAATGTTGCAGAATTTCACCAAAATATTGAACAGGTTTGGCAAAAAATTGAAGAAACGTTAGAGAATCAAGATTGCGATGTAGATTGCGAAACGCAAGGTTCGGTATTCACGATCACATTTGATGACCGTTCACAAATCGTTATCAATAAACAAGAACCACTTCTTGAGCTTTGGCTTGCGAGCCGTTTGGGTGGATTCCATTTTGCTTATAAAAATAATGATTGGGTGGCAAATGATGGTAAACGCTTTTGGGATTCTTTAACCGAGGCGGTTGCGGCTCACGGAGAAACGGTAACATTCTAATGACCGAACTCGCGGAACATGCCCCGCAAAAAACAGACTTAAAAATGACCGCACTTAATATATTGCGGTCTGTTTTTGGTTACCAATCTTTCCGCAAAGGGCAGGAAGAAGTGATTCATGCTGCATTAAGCGGTCAAGATGCCTTAGTGGTGATGGCCACAGGAAATGGCAAATCCCTGTGTTATCAAATTCCAGCACTTTGTTTTCCGGGTCTCACATTAGTGATTTCGCCTTTGATTTCTTTAATGAAAGATCAGGTGGATCAACTCCAAGCAAACGGCATTGAAGCCGATTTTCTAAACTCTAGTCAGACGCCAGAACAACAACAGCAAGTTGAAAATAAGCTGATTTCAGGTCAATTAAAATTATTATATGTTTCGCCTGAAAAAGTGATGACAAACAGCTTTTTTCAGCTGATTTCTTATGCTCAAATTTCCTTTATCGCCATTGATGAAGCACATTGTATTTCACAGTGGGGCCATGATTTTCGCCCTGAATATACCCAACTTGGCGGTTTAAAAGCAGCGTTTCCAAATGCGCCAATTATGGCATTAACGGCGACGGCGGATTACGCGACGAGACAGGATATTCTCACTCATCTTAAATTAGACAATCCTCATAAATACATTGGCAGTTTTGACCGTCCGAATATTCGTTATACGTTGGAAGAAAAATTTAAGCCGATGGAGCAGCTTACGCGTTTTGTTTTAGCTCAAAAAGGAAAAAGCGGCATTGTGTATTGCAATAGTCGTTCGAAGGTGGAGCGTATAGCAGAAACTTTGCGAAATAAAGGCGTGTCGGCTGCAGCGTATCATGCGGGAATGGAAACAGCACTACGCGAACGCGTTCAGCAAGATTTCCAACGAGACAATGTTCAAGTTGTAGTTGCGACGATTGCGTTTGGCATGGGGATTAATAAATCCAATGTGCGTTTTGTCTCCCATTTTGATTTGCCGAGAAGCATTGAATCATATTACCAAGAAACTGGTCGTGCGGGGCGAGATGATTTACCTGCGGAAGCGGTGCTTTTCTACGAACCGGCTGATTATGCTTGGTTACAGAAAATTCTGCTTGAAAAACCAGAGACGCCGCAACGTCAAATTGAGCAATATAAATTGGAAGCCATTGGTGAATTTGCTGAAAGTCAGACTTGTCGTCGTTTAGTGTTACTCAATTATTTTGGTGAATATCGTCAAACGCCTTGTCAAAACTGTGATATTTGTCTTGACCCGCCAAAGAAATATGATGGCTTAATTGATGCGCAAAAAGTGATGTCAACGATTTATCGTGTGGGTCAATGTTTCGGTATGCAATATGTGATTGCGGTATTGCGAGGGATGCATAATCAAAAAATTGTGGAACGCCAACATGATAAGTTAAGTGTTTATGGCATTGGTAAAGATAAAAGCAAAGAACATTGGCAATCCGTGATTCGCCAACTGATTCATCTTGGTTTTATTCAACAAGTGATCGGTGAGTTTAATAGTGCAACGCTTCAGCTCACAGAAAGCGCACGCCCTGTTTTAAAAGGCGAAGTGCCGCTTGAATTGGCGATGCCACGCATTTCATCTATTAATAAAATTGTGCATACGTCCCATAAAAATACGATGGCAAATTACGATAAAGATCTCTTTGCTCGCTTGCGTTTCTTACGGAAACAACTTGCAGATAAGGAAAATATTCCGCCTTATATTGTCTTTAATGATGCGACATTGCAAGAAATGGCACAATATATGCCGACAAGTAATATTGAAATGCTACAAATTAATGGTGTAGGGGCGATCAAATTGGAACGCTTTGGACAGCCGTTTATGGCATTGATTCGAGAGCACAAAGCGATTTTAGAAAAGGCAGAAAAAGAATAAGTGCGGTCAAAAAACAAAGAATTTTTCGACCGCACTTTTTTTAGCTGGCACTTACATCTTGTTCATCGCGTAATTGACGGTCAAAGACTTGTGCACAATCATCGGTACCCGAACCATACCAAGTAGTATCACGCAATGCTACTTCACCTTTACGGTATTTTTCCACTTCGCTTTTCTTCACCAAATAACCCGTTACACGAATTAAATCGGTATTTTTAAGGTAAGTGGTGATATAGCGGTAACCTTGTGCAAATGAACCATCGATAATATCAACGACGGCATCTAAATGATCCACATAGGTTTGGTCAAAGGCAAACAAATCTCCCGTACCTGATGGGAAGTATTTATGGAATGGCGCAGATTGTTTTAAATGGGCCAATAACGTAGGTTCTTCACCTACACGAATGCGATGTGCCGGCGCATTACGTTTATCTTCCTCATGATTGCTTGCGCCTACTTGCGCATGTAATAAATAACGGTTGCCCGTGCGTTCCGCATACACGCCTTCATGGTTATCCGTGACTTCTTTCAATTTCTCCATAATCAAGGTCGCAATTTCATCTCCGCGTTGGCTTTTACCAAAGGTTTCATTTAAGTCTTCTTGTTGTAGCAAGTGATTCGCTGCATCTGCAAGTCCTACAATGGCAAACATCCCTGTAAAATTAGTCCGTTTGATAAAACCTTCTTTTTCGAGGAATGAGGTATTGAAGAAGTTGCTTTCTTCCACTACAAATTTATGGCGTTTATCCATGGTGGAAAGTGCACATTTTGCTACGCGAGGTAAAAGCTCATTAACCATTTCATCCACGGTTTTACAGGCGCGTGCAATAGTCCCTAAGCGCAAGCGAGTCAGGGTATAAGCCCCACCACATTCAGGGAGTGCGTTATAGCAGCTTGCAATACCATATTGTTCGCCTAAGTCAGAAATGTAGTAAGCATCGTTGGCAAAAGACGGTTTAGAAACCAATAAGCACGCTTTTGCTGCTAATTCTGCAAATTCACGACTTGTTTTGCTCTTATCGTAACGAATGGTCATATTGGGTGTTGGTGCTTCTAACTCAATCACTGCCTTTAAAATCAAACGCCCTGCTTTTGTGTCATAAGGTCCAATATTGGCATGGCAGAATGAATCTGGCACAGTTTTGTCTACATGATTTAAGAAACGTTTAATTTTGATGTAGTCTTGTTCTTCATCGGTAATAAATGGATCAAGTAGCATGTCTAAACGCCCAATATAAACCGGAAATGTGGTAATTGATGGCACGTGGGAATATAAAATCAATAAGCCATCTAATGCTTCATCAAGATTTTTTGGCGCAGGCAATTCAAGGAATTCACAGCCTTTTTTAATATACACATTGTAATCCGGCAAAATATAACGTGGGCGATAAATCGCATAGCCTTCGTTTAAATCACAGATCATTTGATTTTGAAGGAATTGCCATTCTTCATCCGTATAGCCTAATAATTCACGAGGATCAAATAATCGCTCGGCAATATTGCCTAAACACATGAGTTTTTGTTGATAGGTGAGCGTGTTGGATTTTACGGTATCCAAAATATCTTGAAGAGATGCAAGCATAATAATAATGTCCTGATTAAAAAGGGTAGCTTATTTTAAGTCAGTGAATGAGTGATGACAATTTTGACAATGTGATCTGCATCACATTTATGATATTTATCAGTCAATTCGGTTATATCATATGACGTTAAAATGTTTGGGTTTTATTGGGTTTACCATTATGATGTCGGCGTTAAATAGAAATGGGAATAATATGGAAAAAGCACGGGTGATTCCTCACACCAGTTGGGCAGCCAAATCGCTATGGTCAGTCGAAGGTAAAACCATGTCGATGCTCTTATTTGCATTGGCAATTCTAGGCATTGGAGATGGCTTGATTGTGCTTGCTAATTTTGGGTCTTCACCTTGGACCGTGCTTTCTCAAGGTGTGGCATTACAAGCTAAGGTGAGTATCGGTTGGTCATCATTTTGGATTAGCTGTTTGGTGATGTTAGCCTGGATTCCCCTCAAATTAAGGCTTGGACTTGGCACCATTCTGAATATTATTGTGATTGCCTTTTTCCTTGGCTTAACCACGAAAATTGTGCCAGAACCAACCGCACTTTTTAGCCGAATTTTATTCGGTGGAATTGGGCTTTTGCTTTATGGATTAGGGACGGCATTGTATTTAACTTGTCATCAAGGGGCAGGCCCGCGGGATGGTTTAATGGTGGGGCTTTGTCAACGACTTCATTTAAAAGTGGGGATTGTGAGAACAAGCCTTGAAGTGTCGGTTTGTGTGTTAGGTTATATTCTCGGAGGCACAGTCGGAATTGGTACCGTTGTTTTTGCCGCCGCAATAGGTTGGATTGTGCAGTTATGCTTAAACTCAATTGCTCGCTTGCCACATCTTCCGCACGAAGGGGATAATCTCCACTAAGGCTTCATCAATAGAAATTAAGCCTAGGTTCATTTCCTCTTTCCCTTTTGGCGGGCAGAAAGCAAGGTGTTTGTCTGCATCGTTAATCGGTTTCCAACGACGAGGCTGAGACGAGCGACTGTTTGGATAGAACCCGATTGTTGGTACATTGAATGCACTGCTTAAATGCAATGGTCCAGTAGAGCCCGCAATGAATAAATCTGCACAAGCTAGAGAGTGTGCAAAATCAACCAATCCTTTATTCTTATCGTAAACAACCACATTTTGGCTGTCGATTTTTGCCGCTAATTCATGGGCTTTTTCACTTTCACCCGGTCCTGCTGTTAAGATAATCTGGCAATCAAATTCGCTTAATAAACCTTGTATCAATTGAGCATATTGTGTCAACGAGAGACTTGTTGCTGAACCACCTGTTCCGCTATGCACAAATACCCATTTTTTATCTGCCGATAAACCGAATTGTTCTTGCAGAAAAACACGTTGATTTTTAACCGCACTTTCAGGAAGTGAAAGGTAAGGTGGTTTGGGTTCCACAATTGGCATGTTGTGTTTTTTTAAGAACGCCCGAGCCAAATCTTGATTGTATTCTGCTTCAGATTTTTCTGAGCGTGAACGGCGTTGTGTTAGACGATAGTTATAAAGGATTTGGACCCATTTCGTTGCGGGCGCAAGACGATAAGGAATCCCACTTTTCCATGCTAATTTACCGTTATGGGTATTGGAAAAGAAGCTAATCATGCCATCAAATTGCTGCTCTTTGATTTCTTTAACAAGACGATTAAAATCCGCTTTGTCTTTCTTGGCACTATCAATGATGACATCATCTAAATAGGGGCAAATTTGAGCCAATGGGGCTGTATAAGCTGGCACAAGTGCGGTCAGTTTTAGCTCGGGATTTGAGGCTTTCAACATCGCAAAAGCCGGAAATGCCTGAACAAAATCCCCCAGTTTATCGTTACGAATGACTAAAATTTTCATTATTCTGCCTTTTGCCGTGTTCGTATTGCGGTATAAAACACAATCGTTAAGAAAAAGTAAAAAATAGTACCTGAATTATGTACCAAGAAACCTTGGCTTAAGCCATAGATCATCACAGATAAAATATGGGCAACGCCTAATGTTGCAATTAGCTTGATCTCATTATTTGCTGTTTTCAGGTTTTTCATAAAGGTACGTAGAGGGATAAATAAAACAGCAAGTAAGGCGAGCAAGCCAACAATTCCTCGTTTGGATAGGTCATCTAAATATTGGTTATGAGCATGAGTAAATTGCCCAATGTTACCTGTGGCAATTCTTTCTTTTGTTTCTTGTTTACGTTTTTCTGTTGCCCCTTGAATGCCCCAGCCAAATAGAGGTTTTTCTTTTACCATCTCCAGTGCACTTTTCCACATTTCAAAACGCGCACCTAGAGAAGTATTGCCATCATTGTTATCCAAGTAAAGTTGGATATCTTTTTGTGCAACGTCAATCCGTTCCATAATTCGGTTATTGGGCATTTGGCTAATGCCAACGCTTGCTACGGCAATGATTCCAAAGAAAGTAAGAAAAAAACGTTTTGAAAGAGAATGGCGATAAATCCAAAGGATAGCAATAAGTAAGATCGGTAGTGCAACCCATCCTCCACGAGCGGTAGAAAGTAAACTTCCTACGATGCCACATAAGCCACCAATCACACTAAGAACGGTCAGTTTCACCTCTCTTTTCTGATAAGCATATAGCGCAATAATCAGGCTCAAAATGCCTAATGACATAGAAATGTCACCGCCTTGAATATGCATAATTCGAGGATTTTGATCAGGATTAAGATTCAAGATAAATTTATCATAAAGTGCTATACAGACGGCAATAACACCACTAAGTGGGATAGAATAACTCAAAACACAGGTTTTGATTGGGCGTTTTAATAATAGGAGAAAAACGGGAATTAAGAAAATAACACGACTTGCCGTGTCGAGGTCACGCATTTTTCCCCCATTAATACTGAGAGAAAGTACAAAGGTAAAAAAATAAAAAAGGTAGCTGTAAATTAACCATTTATCAACTTTCGATAAGTTTAAAAGCGGTTTCTTGATTAAAGCATAAACGCTATAACCTAAACCGACTAACATCAGTAGAGCAGGCGCGGCATTATATCCTCCTTTGACAATAAATATTGAAAGAAAGAAAAGTGTTACCGCAAAGTTTATTATGGTGGCTAACCAATTTTGTTTCGTTATTTGCATCGATAAGAACCAACATTCTGGTTATGTAAAACTAAAAAACCGCACTAACAAAGTGCGGTTTCATTTTAGTCTATTTTTATGGATTATAAAACATCAACGCAGTTTAAGTCTTCGAAAGATTGCTCTAAGCGTTTAGACATTGATTCTTCCATTTTACGTAACCAAACACGTGGGTCGTAGTATTTTTTGTTTGGTGCATCAGGACCTTCAGGGTTACCTAATTGACCTTGAAGATAAGCTTCATTTGCTTTATAGAAGTTTAAGATACCATTCCATGCAGCCCATTGAGTATCAGTATCGATATTCATTTTGATTGCACCATAGCTAATTGCTTCGCGGATTTCTTCGCGGCTAGAACCTGAACCGCCGTGGAAGACGAAGTTGATTGGTTTAGCAGGTAGATTGCGTTCTTTTGCAACGAACTCTTGTGATGCACCTAAAATAGATGGTTTTAATTTTACGTTACCTGGTTTGTAAACACCGTGTACGTTACCGAATGCTGCCGCAACGGTAAAGTTAGGGCTTACAGGGTTTAATTGATCGTAAACATAAAGCACATCAGATGGTTGGGTATATAAACGAGATTCATCTACATCAGAGTTATCCACGCCATCTTCTTCACCACCAGTAATACCGATTTCGATTTCGAGGGTCATACCTAATTTGTCCATACGAGCAAGGTATTCACGGCAGATTGCCATGTTTTCTTCCATTGGCTCTTCAGATAAGTCAAGCATGTGAGAAGAGAATAATGGACGGCCAGTTTCTGCAAAGTGTTTTTCACCCGCTTCAAGTAAGCCATCAATCCATGGAAGTAATTTTTTCGCGGCGTGGTCAGTATGAAGAATAACTGGCACACCATATTCTTTGGCTAAAGTATGAACGTGTTTTGCACCTGCGATCGCACCTAAAACGTCTGGACGTGCACCGCTTGTTGGTTTGATACCTTTACCTGCGTAGAAAGCTGCACCACCGTTTGAGAATTGGATAATTACTGGTGCTTTCACACGAGCAGCGGTTTCTAATACCGCGTTTACGGAGTCAGAACCCACGCAGTTTACTGCTGGGATCGCGAAGTTGTTTGCTTTGGCATAAGCAAAGATTTTTTGTACATCCTCACCTGTTACTACGCCAGGTTTTACGATATCTAATAATTTAGCCATAGTTGTGTTTCCTTTTGTTTTGGAGGATTTATTCCTCCGTTTGAAGAGTCAATATTTATCCCCTCTATGAGAACAGAGGGGATAGAAAGCATTTAATTAACCGTTCGCACGTTTTTCAAGAATTTCTACTGCGGGTAATACTTTACCTTCAACGAATTCTAAGAATGCGCCACCACCGGTAGAGATGTAAGAGATTTTATCTGCAATACCGAATAAATCGATAGCTGCTAAAGTATCACCACCACCTGCGATAGAGAATGCATCGCTGTTTGCAATCGCGTGAGAAATGATTTCAGTCCCTTTACGGAAGTTAGGGAATTCAAACACGCCAACTGGACCATTCCATAAAACGGTTTTTGCATTTTTGATGATTTCAGCTAATTGTTCTGCAGATTTATCACCGATATCGAAGATAGATTCATCATCTTTCACTTCGGTTACTGATTTTTCTGTTGCAGGAGCAGTTTCAGAGAATTCAGTACCCACACGCACATCGACTGGAACTGGAATATCCGTGCTTGCGGCTAATTCTTTTGCTACAGGGATTAAATCTGCTTCATATAACGATTTACCCACATTGTGGCCAGCTGCTGCGATGAAAGTGTTTGCAATACCACCACCTACGATAATTTGGTCAGCAATTTTTGAAAGAGAGTTTAATACTTCTAATTTAGTGGAAACTTTAGAACCGCCTACGATTGCAACCATCGGACGAGCAGGTTCTTTTAATGCTTTACCTAATGCATCTAATTCTGCTGCAAGTAATGGACCTGCACAAGCAACTGGTGCAAATTCCGCTACGCCGTAAGTTGACGCTTGTGCGCGGTGAGCGGTACCGAATGCATCCATTACGAAGACATCGCAAAGTGCGGCATATTTTTTACCTAATTCAGGATCGTTTTTCTTCTCACCCTTGTTTACACGTACGTTTTCTAAAACAACGATCTCGCCTTCTTTAACATCCACACCGTTTAAGTAGTCTTGTACTAAACGCACATTGAAACCTGCGTCTTTTAAGTAATCAACAACCGGTTGTAAAGAGTCTTCAGGTTTGAATTCCCCTTCGGTTGGACGACCTAAGTGAGAGGTAACCATCACTTTTGCGCCTTTCTCTAAAGCCAGTTTTAACGTCGGGATAGTCGCACGAATACGCGCATCAGATGTCACTTTGCCATCTTTTACCGGTACGTTTAAGTCCGCACGAATAAATACACGTTTACCTTTTAAATCTAAGTCGGTCATTTTGATTACTGACATAAGCTTTCCTCTTGGGTTAGTTAAAATTAAACGGGGATATTATACCTAGATCTTACTAGGTTGTAACGATGTAGATCAAATAAAAAAGCGAATTATGCTTATTTAGGGCAATCGATTACTTCCCACTGGCGATTGTAACAAATGAATAGTTCATTATGGCTCGCCCCTAAATAAGCGCCTTTTAATTGCGGATTATGTTGCTTCATCCATTGAAATAATTCTTTACGGCTTAATTGTTCGTTTGGCAAGGAAAGCGATTCAAATAATGCTTTCTCTTGTTTGAAGTAAGCCTCCGCTGAATCAAACGCACAGCTACCGTGTTTTTCCCATTCGCCTTGCAATAATTTTGCGCCTGGCGAGATTGAAAGGTAAGGCTCGAGCGTTTCAATTGGAAGCGGCGCTAAATCACCCTTACAAAAACGAGGGTGATCCGTAACAGAGCGTGCATTCGCATTTTGCGGCCATAAGCCATGCACTACCCAGCCAAATTGATTTTTTATATCACATTGATATTGTGCTGAATCAGGTAAATTATTGCCATATTGCTCACGTTGTTTTTCACAGAATGCTGGAGACCAAGATAAAGCCAACATATAGTAATCAACAGGAGCATTTTTGTTTTGTCCAATGGCATCATCACGCATGATGACATCATAATTCCCAAAATCTTTGGTATTTTTGACCGCGCTTTGACTTTGTTGTTGTGTGGTTGTTGGGGCGGGTTTGGTGTCTTTTTTGTGTTCAGTGAAATATTGCCAAATACTAAATGCGGCAAGGGCAATAAGGGAAAGAGTGGAAACCTGTTTTTTCATAAAAATCCTGTTTAAATTTTGTCAATTTTGCTTTTGTCGGCTATAATTCGCCGCTTTCTCATATAAAGGAATGGTATGGCGTTACTGATCACAAACAAATGCACAAACTGCGATATGTGCCTCCCCGAATGCCCGAATGAAGCAATTTCAATCGGCGAGGAGATCTATGTGATCGATCCTGTACTTTGTACGGAATGTGTTGGTCATTATGACACGCCAACTTGCCAAAAAGTTTGCCCGATTACAAACTGTATTAAGCCAGATCCTGAGCATCAAGAAAGCGAAGAGCAGCTTTGGGAACGTTTTGTGATGATTCACCATTCGGATAAGTTGTAGAATTTACCTGATCTTTTTCTTTTCGTCCAATGACTATGAATAAAACAAAGTTAATTAAAATCGCCATCATTCTGATTTATTTGTTCAGTCCGATTGATATTTTGCCTGAAGCGGTGCTTGGCCCATTAGGTTTGGTGGATGATGCGGCAGCCATTGCTTTATTGATTCGAATTTTATTGAAAAAATAAAAACTTGAATAAAATCAACCGCACTTTGCTTTTCTCATTCTTGCAAAATCCCGTCAATTTCTCTAAACTACGCGTCGGAAAATTTCTTTCCTCATCATTTCACTTTAAACGCTACCCGTGAGTAGCAAAAGGGACCTCAATCATGACAAACGTCAATCAATATGGCTGGAAAGCCTTGGTTGGATCAGCTGTCGGCTACGCGATGGATGGATTCGATCTTCTTATTCTTGGATTTATGCTTAGTGCCATTTCGGCAGATCTTAATTTAACTCCCGCACAATCTGGCTCATTAGTTACCTGGACACTTATTGGTGCTGTAGTGGGCGGGATTGTATTTGGTGCATTAAGCGATCGTTACGGACGTGTACGCGTACTGACTTGGACCATCGTACTCTTTGCTGTATTCACCGGTTTATGTGCAATCGCACAAGGCTATTGGGATTTATTAATTTATCGCACCATCGCGGGTATCGGTTTGGGCGGTGAATTTGGTATCGGTATGGCATTAGCCATTGAAGCTTGGCCTGCAAGACACCGAGCAAAAGCCGCTTCTTATGTGGCGTTAGGTTGGCAAGTTGGTGTGTTAGCGGCTGCGTTACTCACCCCTGTATTGCTTCCACATATCGGCTGGCGTGGCATGTTCGTTGTCGGTATCTTCCCAGCATTCGTTGCTTGGTATTTACGTACCCGTTTACACGAACCTGAAATTTTCTCACGAAAACAGACCGCACTTTCTACCCAAAAAACATCCAAACTGGAATCTTTCAAACTCTTAATTAAAGACAAAGCAACCACAAAAGTGAGCCTTGGTGTGGTAGTGTTAACCTCCGTACAAAACTTCGGTTACTACGGTATTATGATTTGGATGCCAAACTTCTTATCTAAACAACTTGGCTTTAGTTTAACGAAATCAGGTTTATGGACGGCAGTTACCGTATGCGGCATGATGGCAGGGATTTGGATTTTTGGTCGCTTAGCGGATAGAGTGGGACGTAAACCAAGTTTCTTATTATTCCAACTTGGTGCCGTGATCAGCATCATCACTTACTCTCAATTAACTGATCCAACCGCGATGTTGGTAGCGGGCGCATTCTTAGGGATGTTTGTCAACGGCATGATGGGCGGTTATGGCGCATTAATGGCCGAAGCCTATCCGACAGAAGCACGTGCAACAGCACAAAATGTGTTATTTAACTTAGGTCGTGCCGTAGGTGGTTTTGGGCCAGTTGTTGTAGGCGCAGTTGTTTCAGCATATTCATTTAGTATTGCGATTGCTTTCTTGGCAGTGATTTATGTGATTGACATGGTAGCGACGGTCTTCTTAGTGCCAGAGTTAAAAGGCAAAGAATTAAGCTAAGTGCGGTCAAAAATATTCAAGTTTTTGAAAACATCGGTGTTAAAGCCGATGTTTTTTATTTGTGAAAAATCAGCCAATTTCAACCGCACTTTATGCTAAACTATGGACACTTTTCCCTATGTTGAAGAATTATCGTGTACGCTAAACGTTCAGTTTCTACCCGTATTGCTAAATATTTATTTGTGGTCATCATCTTTATGGGCATTATTAGCTCATTGAGTTTGCTTGTGATGGCTAGTAATAAATCGGATGCGGAAGCGATTAATATTTCCGGTTCTTTGCGTATGCAAAGTTATCGGTTATTAACGGAAATGGAACGTTCACCTAATACAGTTGAACAGAATTTAGTGCGTTACCAAGATAGTCTCAACGCTAATGTCTTGCTGACTGTGCAGAATCAGCTTTTTGCGCCTTCTGGGATGAAAGCGTCTTATCAAAAAATCCTTCAACGATGGTCAGTGATGTCAGATTTCGCTCGTGCGCATCAAATCGAAAAATATCATGCAGAACTGAAAAGTTATGTACAAGATGTCGATGATTTCGTGTTGGAATTGCAACGCTTTGCTGAACAAAAATGGATTAGTGCAGTTTCAGTGCTATGTGTTTCAATGCTATTGATCCTTGCGATGGTATCTTATGTCATTTGGTATATGAAGCGCGAAGTCGTGAAGCCTTTAGAGCTGATGACCAAAGCCAGTATGCAAGTGCAAATGGGGCAGTTTAAACATATCCAGCTTGATACAGAAAGTGGTAACGAGCTTGGTGTTTTGGCAAAAGTGTTTACGCAAATGTCATCGGAATTAGGGCGACTTTATTCACGTTTAGAAGATGCCGTTAATGAGAAAACGCAAAAATTGCGCCAAACTAACCGCTCTTTAACAACGCTTTATCAAAGCTCACAGTTACTTACGCCCACGAAGATTAATGATAAAATTCTCAGTCAAGTGCTCAATCATATTCGTGTCAGCGAACATTTACGCTACATTGAGTTAGAAATTTTCGGATCAGAACATTGGGAAATTTCTTTTGGTCAAAAAGATCCTAAACAATCACTTCAAGTCGAAGAACTTTCCATTGAAAATGAAAACTTAGCAGTGCTCTCATGGCAAGCCGGTTTACCTTGTCCCGATCCGCGAATGATGAAAAACCTAGGACAAATGGTGGCAAAAGCGTTGTATTCACACAAAACGCAACGCCAACAAGAGCAACTCTTATTGATGGAAGAGCGGTCAATTATTGCCAGGGAATTACATGACTCGTTGGCACAAGTACTATCTTTCTTACAAATTCAATTAACGTTGTTAAAGCATAATTTGAAGAAAGAAGATGAAAAATCAAAAGAAAAAAGTATTGCCATCATTGGTGAATTTGAACAAGCTTTATCAGATGGGTA
This sequence comes from Haemophilus sp., assembly GCA_019423005.1. Lineage (GTDB taxonomy): Bacteria > Pseudomonadota > Gammaproteobacteria > Enterobacterales > Pasteurellaceae > Haemophilus_D. The sequence continues at coordinate 20,379 of JAHZCF010000060.1, read as the reverse complement.
TTCTCAATTACGAGAATTATTGGCGACTTTCCGTTTAACGGTACAAGAAGCGAATTTACAGGTTGCTTTAGAGCAAGTAATCGAAAGCTTGCGTTCACAAACGAAGATGCAAATGACGGTGGACTGCAGTTTGCCATCCCAAAGTTTAAATCCACAAGAATTAGTGCACGTTTTGCAAATTGTGCGTGAAGCAACGCTGAATGCGATTAAACACTCAAAAGGTACGCTGATTGAAGTGCAAGCCCATATTAATGCCGAGGGAGAATATGAAATCCTTGTGCAAGATAATGGCGTAGGGATTCCGACGTTAGATGAGCCAGAAGGGCATTATGGTTTAAATATCATGACTGAACGCAGTCGTCAATTAAATGCCCAACTTACGATTTCAAAAGGGGAGCAAGGTGGTACGATGGTTAAAATTACACTCCCTCACACATTTTTTTAAGGAAAGTTAATGCAAAGTTTACAACCGTTTCACACCTTCAATATTCCGGCAAATGCACGTGAAATTATTGCAGCCACATCGATTGAACACATCCAACAAGCTTGGCAAAAAGCGCAAGCTGAAAAGCTACCTGTCTTATTTTTAGGTCAAGGTAGCAATATGCTATTTTTAGAAGATTTTCAAGGAATAGTGATTGTTAATCGTTTATTGGGTATTCAGCATACAGAAGATAGCGATTACCATTATTTACATGTTAATGGTGGTGAAAATTGGCATGAGTTGGTGGAATGGTCGCTTTCACAAGGAATTAATGGGTTAGAAAACCTTGCACTCATTCCAGGCTGTGCCGGCTCTGCACCGATTCAAAATATTGGTGCGTACGGTGTAGAATTTAAAGATGTGTGTGATTATGTGGATGTACTGAATCTCAACACGGGCGAACAATTCCGCTTACAGGTGAGTGAATGTGAATTTGGTTATCGTGAAAGTATTTTCAAACATCGTTATGCACAAGGTTATGTGATAACGGCTGTTGGATTGAAATTAGCAAAAAATTGGCAACCGATTTTAAAATATGGCTCATTAGTGAATTTTGATCCTCAAACTGTAACGGCAAAACAAGTGTTTGATGAAGTGTGCCATATTCGCCGCAGTAAATTGCCGGATCCAAAAGAATTTGGCAACGCGGGCAGTTTCTTCAAAAATCCTGTGGTGAGTGCAGAGCAATTTGCAAAAATCCAAAAACAGGTCGAAAATCTACCGCACTTTCCGCAACCGGATGGCTCGGTGAAACTTGCAGCGGGTTGGTTAATCGATCAATGCCATTTAAAAGGTTTTCAAATCGGTGGTGCGGCAGTTCATCAACAGCAGGCTTTAGTGCTGATTAATAAAGGTAATGCCACAGGGCAGGATGTTGTTAAGCTAGCACATCATATTCGTCAAACTGTGGCAGATAAATTTGGTGTGTATTTACAGCCCGAAGTGCGTTTTATGGGCGCAAACGGCGAAGTGAATTCAGAGCAAGCCATTAGTTAATATATAGAGGAAAGCGATTATGAATTTTAAAGACATTTTAGAGATTTTACCCACCATTGATCATCTAACTGGTTTAGACGTATTAAACGGTGAAGCGGTGATCCATCATATTCCTGCCGCACCAGGTAAGCTTGGCTCACTCCGTCTTTATAATGCGTTAGCAGAAAAATTTAACGGAAAATTAGACCGCACTTCTGCACAACAAGGCATTGAATGGTTTGCTGAACACGTTGAAGATGCGAAACAAAATCCTGGAAAACACCCGAATATTGATTTATTGTTTAAAGTGGTATCAGAGAATGTGGTTTATTCGCTTGTGCCATTAAAATAATTTGAAAATTTTTATTGATTAATTTGAACTTTTAATCGTTAAAAACTGTCAAATAGAACAAATTAAAGCTACAATAATTTTAAATATTGTGCTATAACTAGACAGTTAATAAGTTGGAGCTTAGCTCCGCATGCTGTGAGGAGAAGAATGAATAAAGAAACTCAAATGATGTTAGTACCTCAAGGTAGCATCGAAGGTTATATTCGAGCAGCAAACGAATATCCGATGCTGACTGCAGAGGAAGAAAAAAGCTTAGCAGAACGTTTGTATTATGACGGTGATATTGAAGCAGCGAAAAAGTTAGTTTTATCACACTTACGTTTTGTTATTCATGTTGCGCGTGGTTATTCAGGTTATGGATTACCGCAAGCAGATTTAATTCAAGAAGGTAATATCGGATTAATGAAAGCGGTAAAACGTTTTAATCCGGAAGTGGGTGTTCGCCTTGTATCTTTTGCGGTGCATTGGATCAAAGCTGAAATCCATGAATATGTTCTTCGCAACTGGCGTATTGTGAAAGTTGCGACCACAAAAGCACAACGTAAATTGTTCTTTAACCTGCGTAAAACCAAACAACGTTTAGGTTGGTTCAATGAAAACGAAGTGGATATGGTGGCGAATGAGCTTGGCGTGTCAAAAGAAGATGTCATTGAAATGGAATCCCGTATGACAGGAGCAGACGTAGGCTTTGATTTGCCAACAGACGATGACGATGAGGCTTATGCACCTTCTTTATATTTAGAAGATAAAAGCTCAAACTTTGCGGCAGAACTTGAAAGCGAAAACTTTGAAGAACAAGCAACAGAAAAGTTAGGTACAGCCTTAGCCAATCTTGACGAACGTAGCCAAGATATTATCAAAGCGCGTTGGTTAGATGATGATAAAGCCACCCTTCATGATCTTGCAGCAAAATATAATGTGTCTGCAGAACGTATTCGTCAGCTTGAAGCAAACGCACTGAAAAAACTTAAAAGTGCGGTTGATTTCTAAGCCATTTTGATAAAAAGAAAACCTGTCGATTATCGACAGGTTTTTTTATTTATTTCTTTTTGGATTTTCCCCACATTTTATCTTCTTGGCCTCGCCATAAGCGCTGAATATTGTCGTGGTGACGATAAATCAGCAAACAGCAAACTAAGGCAACGGGGAAGGTAAATTCCGGTTTAAGCCACCACACATAAAATGGCACGAGAAGTGCTGTAATGACCGCACTTAATGAAGAATAACGGCTAATTAAGAAGACTAACAACCACGTACCTAGCGTTGAGCCAGCGACGCCCCAAGAGATGGGTGCAATGGCACCGAATGCAGTCGCTACACCTTTCCCGCCTTTAAACTGAAAGAAAATAGGGAAGATATGTCCTAAACACGCACCCAAGGCAACCATGCCTAATTCAAATTGCGTGAGCCCTAAATAATACCCCGCCCAAACAGGTAACATCCCTTTTAAAATATCGCAAATTAACACCGCAAGCGCCGCCCAACGTCCGCCAATACGTAATACATTGGTCGCACCAGGATTATGAGATCCGTTTTTTCGTGGGTCAGGTAAGCTTGCTACCTTACAAATCAAAATTGCACTGGAAATCGAACCCAGTAAATAAGCAAAAATCATATAAAAAAGGGCAAATAGGCTCATTTTGTGCTCCACAATCTTGATTGTATTTGAAAAACTTGTTCGTTATTTTAACCAAACTTGATAGCATAAGCCCACTATATTTTTACAGGAATGAGAGATGGATCGAATTTTTATTGAAGAATTAGTGGTCTTCGCACGAATCGGTGTGTATGACTGGGAGCAACAAATCAAACAAAAGCTCGTTTTTGATTTGGAAATGGCATGGGATTGCCAAAAAGCCGCAGAAACGGACGATGTGCAATACTGCCTCAATTATGCCGAAGTAAGCCAATTTATTTTAGATTATGTTCAAGCTAAGCCATTTTTATTGATTGAGCGCGTGGCTTATGAGGTGGCAGAACAATTACAACAACGTTTTGGGATTTCATGGTTACGTCTTAAATTAAGCAAACCTAAAGCCGTTGCTCAAGCTAGTAATGTGGGGATCATTGTAGAGCGCGGTGAGTTGAAATAATCGCTGAAAATTGACCGCACTTTGGAAATATCAAACCAAAGTGCGGTTAATTTTTTAAGTGTTTTTTAATGCCAAGCGAAATGCTCCAATTCCGCTTTTTAGCACAAGAATACTTAATATCATACTTGCCAATGGGTCAACCCATAACCATCCCAGAAAATAGGTACTGAGACCCGAAAGTATAGCAATAATGGAACCAAATAAATCGGTGAGTACATGTAGATACGCTGCTTTAATATTGAGATTATCATGATCGCTGTTCAACATTATCTTTGCAACGAAAAGATTGACGAGTAATCCTAGCGATGCCACTCCTAGCATTGGTAATGCCATCATCTCGATGGGATTTTGCCAGCGTTGAATGGCTTCAACTAAAATCATCAATGCCACAACAATCAATGAGCCGCTATTAAGTAGGGCAATGTATCTTTGTTTTTGAGTAGATAGAAACAACGCTAGCAAGGCTAAAAATAACGATAAACTATCATTTGCCATATGCCCTGCATCAGCCATGAGTGCCAAGCTGTTAAACCAATAGCCACCAATAAATTCGACAATCATAAAGCCAGTAATGATGGCAAAACTGAGCGCTAAGATTTTTTTATCCTGTGGAATATGCTCATGAGATGAATGATCATGATGTTCATGGGAATGATGTTCGGACATACGGCTCCTTATTGTCTATTTGATTAACTTGGGATAAAGTATAAAGTCCGTAGTAACTACAAGGTCAAGGCTTGATTTTAACAAGATGAAGATTCACGAACTCAGCAAACAAAGCGGTATTCATTTAGAAACCATTCGTTATTATGAAAAAATGGGGTTAATGCCGGAGCCTAAACGTCTGGCAAATGGTTATCGAGATTATGATGAAGCCAGTTTGAAGCAATTAAAATTTATTAAAACCTGCCGGGCATTAGATTTTAGCTTGGCCGAAATTAAATTTTTTAATGAGATGAAAACGCAGCAATCTCAACATTGTGAAGTGGATAGTATGTTGGCAAAACATTTGGTTTCAGTCGAAGAAAAAATTGCCGAACTGACTGAAATTAAACATTTCCTACAAAGTTTAATTACCGAAGATGATCATCAAGCTGCAGATTGTAAAGCAATGGTCCAATTAAAAGCTTATTAAGTGCGGTCTAAAAAATATCAAAAATCCGCACATTGATGTGCGGATTGGTCATTACTCCGGATCATCCGTAAAGGCATTGTTTCGGAATATCGGTACAAAGGTTGCAAGATACAGCACAAACACGATGGCAATTAAAATAGCGGGAATCGTGATAAAAAACAGCTCATCCACATACATCAAACAGGCTCGGGAAAGCGCCGCCGTGAAAAGGCAAAGTACGGCCAGGCGACAGAGTTTTGGGTAATCCAGTTTCGTAAAGCCGCTATGCCATAATCCCGCAGTGAGCCAAATCATCATCATACTGCCGAGAATGCCGCCGAGTGTCACCATGTGTAATGGATCGGCAGTAGGTTCATCAATTAATTTATTTATGCCAATCCACAAATAGCCAATCGCGGCGAACAATTGAAGGAAATAATAAGTGCGTATGTAATGTTTACGTAGCAGTTCGTGATGATGTAATTCGCGTAACTTGGCAAGCAAAATAAAGCCAACGGCAAAAGCTGTAAAAGCGGCTGTTTGCGCAGGCAACCAAAGCTCTGCTGCGGTATGAAGTAATAAAAATGTAATTGCGATATTTTTATACACGACATTCGGGATAAATACAGGATCTTTCAATGTACTTTCTTTCAGTGCCTCTGCGCCTAATAGAATGCTGACTCGAATCGATACAAACATCACTGCTGCCATATTTAAATGCACCTGTGCTCGCAATAATTTCAGACTATCAGTCATGGCGTAAGCCGTCTGACAAACTGTAAATGCGGCAAGCAACATCAGTAAAGTAAAATTGTCGGTATTGCGATCCAACCAAAACAGCCAAGCACAAAAGAGTAACAGTGCGAGCCAATAAGCCGCCACTAAAAACGAGGCAGTTTGCGGGGAGAATGGCAATAACACCAATCCAGAAAGCAAGAGCACGGCTAAAATCGTCGCAATAGGTTTTAAATTACCTTTGTAATTTGTCCACTCAAGCATGGAAGCCGTCAGAAAGCCACCGTATGCCGCGGGCAACATAAATTCTAGGAAAATTTTGCGGTGTAGAATGAGATCATCGGGACTGATGAAAAAGCTCAACGCTCCCACAATCGCAAGAATGGCAGCCCCAACAAAAAAGGGTCGCATCGGATGGGTAAAGAAATTATTCATAATAATGGATTCCTTGAAATTCGCGTGCGACTACGGTTTCTTCAAAGGCTGAATTGCGTTTAGATAATGGCGTTGGCAAAGTAATCACATTTTGTATATCCATCCCTTTTGGAGAAAGCTGCATGATTTCTCGGCTTAATCGAGCCGCTTCAAAACGATCATGCGTCACTAAAATACAGGCCATGCCTTGTTGCTCAATTTTTTCCACTAACATAGTGGCTAAAATATTACGTAAATCGCGATCCAAACCGACAAAAGGTTCGTCCAATAAGGCTAAATCACAGCCGCATAGTAATAGACGCAAAAATGCCACGCGTTTTGCCATTCCACCCGATAATTCGGTCGGGTATTTATTCAAATCACCCGAAGAAAGCCCGATCTTTTCTGCCAGCGCAATGATTTCATTTTCATTAGGATTATCCATAAAAATGGCGATATTCTGCATGGCTGTAAGATTTTCTAATAGACGATTTTCTTGAAACAGAAACCCTGTTTTACGGAATGTATTATGGATTTCGCCCGATTTTGGTGTTTCTAAACCTGAAATTAAACGCAGTACCGTAGTTTTACCACAACCGCTTGGGCCGAATAAGGTTTTTACTTCGCTCGGTTGTAAATCCATACTGAAATCGCGCACGATAGGATCGCGGAGAATTTCAAAACGCACATTCTTTAAACTCAGCATTATCTTCTCCACGGCATAAACAGGATTTCCAATGGCTTGGTAATCAAATATTCAAAGAGTGAAACAAACACAATCACCAACAGCACATAGGCCATGACCTTTGATGTATCTAACATGGCTCTGGCATCAGCAATCTGTGCCCCCACACCCTCATTGGCTCCCAAAAGCTCAGCCATAATCACGACTTTCACGCCCATAGCCACCGCGACGCCAATGCTGGAAATCACATAGCCTGTGAGATGGGGAATATATAAATAGCGGATTTTTTTCCACAATCCGAGTTTGTACGCATCAAACAATTCTTCATGTTGTTTGTTTACACTTGACATCCCCATAGCAGCACTGGCAAAGGTCAGCGGGGCGACTAATACGATAATGGTAAATAGCACGCTAGGATTGCCAAAGCCAAACCAAAATAATGCCATCACAACCCAAATGATGGGCGGCATGGCTAACAAAATCGTAATGACGGGTTTAAGCAATGCCATAGCCGTTTTAAAGCTGCCCGCAATCAGCCCTGCGGCTAAGCCTGCGACTAAGGCAATGGTAATGCCCACCACAGAACGCCATAACGAAATACCGATTTCGTTTTGTTGGAAATGATCGAGCAGCTCAAGGGCTTTTTGAAAAACATCCGCGGGAGCAGGCAGCATAAATTCACCAAATATCGCACTGCCCCAAGCCCACAAGGCAACCACCATCATCGCCACACTCAAGCCGGTAAAGCCGCTCCAGAGATAGTCGATGATGTAAAACAGGACAGGTTGTGGTTTACGGATTTTGTCAGTTTTAATCATGTTATGTGATTCAGTTTCAAATTAAGCCAAGAAGAATTTATCATCTGGTAATTTACCACCTAAGAGTTTTGGATTGAACTCCATCAAGGTTTCATAGAATTGCATGATTTCATTTTTCAGTTCACTGGCTTTGGTTACCGTTAAGCGTGCACCGTCTAAGCCCATTTCAATAGCGGCTTCTGGTGCTGGCAGATAATTAGCGCCAATTTCAGCCGCACTTTTGCGGTTAGTCATAATCCAGTTTAATGCATCACTTAAATCTTGGTGAAGTAGATCAAACTCTGCCTTGTGTGCGTGGAAGTATTCTTCGTTAGCAATAATGCCCGCCATTGGAATAAGTGGTTTGGTATTAAATGCTTGACCCCATTCTTTCACTAAATCAAAGCCGCGTACAATCTCTGTACCAATAATTTTAGCTTTCAGCACAACGGCGCTTGCCATTGGTTCTGGTAAGATAGCCGCATGGAAATCTTTAAGCAAGAACAAACCAATTGCTTCAGTTGGTGTGGCCGCATAGGTGATATCCACTTTATTAATATCAATATTCAGTTTTTTCAATAAGGCCTGCAATACGATGTCAGGCATATCGTTTTTAAATGGCACAAGGATTTTTTTACCCACCAATTCTTGCGGTGAAGTGATAGGCGTACTTTTACACATCAACTGTGTAATACCATTGGTGAGAATATTTACCATGCCAACTTGTTGCCCTTGATTACGTAAATTCACGCCCACATTACTTGGGCTCATCATCACCTTAAATTGTCCACTTGCCACGCCTGCACGCAACTGATCAGGCGAACGCCAAATCTCTAACGATACATCTGCTTGTTTGGCTAATTTACCTTGCGCTGCCGCTACCGCAATGGTTACACTTGGCATCGCGGGTGCACCATAAATGGTAAATTGCTCTTTTATTGCCGCAAAGAGAGAAGGCGACATGCCTGCTGCCGTAAGTGCTGCGCTCATTCTTAAAAAATCACGTCTATTCATTGTCATGGTTATCTCCTTATAATGAAACAAGTCTAATACTTGTATTTTGATAATAGTTTTCATTTATTATCTTACTACTGTGATTAAAGTAAAGAAAGACAAAAGTGCGGTCAGATTTTTAGGTGTTTTTAAATTCTTCTACTTTGTTAAGTCGTAGCTCCAATCCAATAACTTGAAAATTTCTTTCGTTTCTACGCCATGATCTAACATAATCGTTAGCCAGTGAGTTTTGTTCATGTGGTAGGCGGGCAAGAAATTAGGTGATTGTCGCAAAATACTCACCATATCGGGTGGACATTTGAGATTGATAAAATCAGTCTCTCCTTCTTCTTGTAAACCAAGCTTCATTTTTCTGATTTTGCCAATAAGCGCATACCATTTCCCTTTGACATTACCATGGCGCAAGATGGCATATTCGGGGTATTTTTCCCAAAGATATTCCGGCTGCGTCGTATATTGATTGGCTGCATAATAAAAGATTTGTTGTGCTTGGCGCATGGTTTGTTCCTTGAATGATGAATGGGTTTATTATCAGCCGTAAAGCAGAGAAAAGAAAGACCGTCTGAAAATTGAATTCTAGACGGTCTTTTGCTTTAGTTTTAAAACATCGCATATATAAGTGCGGTCGTTTTTTGAGTATTTTTCTTACTCAGTCACGTAGAAAACTTGTTTTTCAAATTCGTGTTTACCAATTTTGATAGTCAGTACATATTTGCCAATTGGATCTCTGCGGTCGAATGTCCAGCAGTTCATCATGTATTTGCCATTTTCTAATGTTGGTCTGGTATAAGTGATAGTATGGAGTTTTTTATTTGGTGATGACACCACTTTTGCATTCTCAATCGAACTGGTGAATTCACTTTGGGCTTGAGCTTTAAAGGTTTCACTTACCGTTGCTTTTTTACCAAAATTCCCCGTTGCTACCCAACATACTTTCTCAGTTTTATTGGAACGAGAGGTTTCTTTTTTATTTAAATCAGGTGATGGCTCCTGAGTTCTATCAAACACAGAGAGATAAATAGTAGGCTCATTTGCAGTATCTTTAGCTGTTTCTTTTGATTCTGGTGCTACAGCAAATGTGCCAGTTGAGAATAAGGTCGCAATTAAAGCGAATGTTGAGATTTTTTTCATGTTAGATTCCTTTTTATATCATTATTTTATTGAACAATCATTATACCAAGGCAGCCCATATCTGCTAGCATTAAATTGGATGAGCCAAATAAGAAGGGATGGGTATTTGACGAAGGTTGTTCAAATTTTACTAAAATTTGTACTTTCTTTTTCACCCAAACCGTGTCTTTCCAGGCTAGTTCCGACGCATCGACGTTGACGTCATCTTGGCTTTCAATAACAAATTTAGCCCCTTGAATGGTGAAGCCCACAGGCAGCGAGCTGTTGATAATCCAACGTTCGACGGTGCCGACTTTAGCCGAAACATCAACACGACGCGGGTCAAAACGTTGTTTATTGATTAAGCCATTCGTTACATCCAATTCAAAGGTGCGTTCTTGGACGATTTTACTTTCGAGCATAGCCGTGGCATCAGTATTAAATTGCTCATTCATTTTTTTACTGAATGCGGAGATTTCACCTTGTGGTCGAAGTTCTAAAACGGTGTTATCTGCAAAATCATTACCTGAACTGAACACATTTTTGATTTTGTCAAAGATACCACGTTTAGCGCCGGAGATAAGCGATACACCTTCTCCTTCGCTTAAATTGACTAACACTTCTGCACGTTCTCCCGGTGCAAGAATGAGAGAATTTATCGCTTTACCTTGAGGTAAAAAACCTAAATCTCGTGCAATGAGCAACATGTCTTGTTCGTTATCTAAACGGAGATCATAGGCTCTTGCCAATGAGGCATTGAGTAAGCGTAAACGTACCCAGCCGCGAGGGACGTCAAGATAAGGCGCTTCTTGTCCATTCACAAGAAGACGATTACCAACAAAGTGCGGTTGATTTTGCTTAAATAATTGTAATCCGTCGCCGTTAAATTCCATATCTTGCAAGATTAATGGAATATCATCCACACCATATTTGTGAGGAAGTTGTGATTTTAGGCTTTGATCATCTTCAATCAACCACATTCCCACAATGCCTCGATAGGTTTGATAAGCCGAGTTCGCCAGGGTCGCAGAGCGATACCAGCAAGTCGCGGCAGGTTGGTCTATTGGGATAATGGGCGCCCAAGATTCCCCTTTTTTGAGGACTTTTGCAGCACCACCAAATAATTCACCACTGGCTTGTAATCCCTGAATAGAGAGAGCAATACTTTGTGGCAAATTGTTGTGATAATTGAGTTTTGCAAAGGCACCCGATTTGATGCGAATAGTGGGGCCAAGATAATTGCCGTTAAAGCCCCATACACTGACACTATGGGAGCCGTCTAACTTGTAGCCGGTTTCTTCCATGTTGAGAATAATTGGGCGGCCACGTTTTGCTTCCATCAACGGAGGAATGGTTAATTTTTCACGAGATGCTGCTAATACCGATTGAGGTGTGGCAGCAAGTGCGGTTGAAATTGCGGTAGTTTTTAATAATTGGCGACGAGAAAGACGCAACATATTATTTTCCTTGTGCAATTTCAGCATCGAGTTCAGCGATGCGTTTTTCCATCAAATCGTGACAGTAAGTAGCAAGTTCGCGAACATTGTCTTTTGTGTAGGATGAAATATCAATTGGCTCCATCATTTCACAAATCACCTTACCATTATCCCAACGATTTAAATCAATTTTGTTATGTGTCGTCGAGCACACCACAGGCACGATTGGTACGCCAGCTGCAATCGCTGCATGGAATGCACCTGTTTTGAATGGCAATAAACCGCGACCACGGCTACGTGTACCTTCAGGGAACATCCAAATTGACAGGTTGTCTTTATTGATACGGCGAGCAAGCTCTGTCATGGTGCTGTGTGCTTTAGAGCGATTTTCACGGTCTAGGAAAATATTGCCGGTTACCCAATATAAAATACCGAAGAAAGGAATCCAAATTAGGCTTTTTTTACCTACACTTACCGTACGAGGCAATACCATGTAAGAGATGGTTACCATATCGAAATTATTTTGGTGGTTACCAATGTAAATACAGCGCGGCATATTCTCTTTATTTTGTGGAAAGCGGTGTTCTACATTTAAGCCAAATAAAGGGAATAAACGTCCAAACCAGCGAGCCATAATGCCCACATTGCTTGGGTTTCTGAAACAAATAAAGGAATAGATCGTACCAAGCACACAAATTAAAATACAACAAAGTGCAACGATGACAATTCTGGCGATTTTTAACATAGAAAATACCTAATTAAAATTTTTGGAAAGTATAGCAAATTACACAAAAATGTGTGCTAATCTAATGAAAAAAATGACGGAATAGTTATGAAACCCATTTATTTTATTGCAGATCTTCATTTGAGCGAAACGCATCCAGAATTAACCGCACTTTTTAACGATTTTATGCAAAACAAAGCACAAGAAGCCCAAGCGGTTTATATTTTGGGGGATCTTTTTGATTTTTGGATTGGTGATGATGAAACTTCACCTTTAATCTCACAAGTCAAACAGTTGATTAAAAACCTGACAGAAAAGGACATTGCTTGTTATTTCATTCATGGCAATCGTGATTTTCTCGTCGGGAAAAAATTTGCACAAGATTGTGGTTTAACGTTATTGCCTGATTATCATTGTGTTGATCTTTATGGTGTGAAAACCTTAATTTGTCATGGTGATACGTTATGTGTTGATGATGTGAAATATCAGCAATTTCGCCGAAAAGTGCATCAAAATTGGCGACAAAGGCTGTTTTTATGTTTGCCACTAAAAGTGCGGTTAAAAATTGCAGAGAAAATTCGCGCGAAGAGTAAACAGGATAAGCAATATAAGTCGATGGATATCATGGATGTGAATTTAGCGTTTACGGCACAAACGGTAAAGGCATTTGGCGTAGAACGATTAATTCACGGCCATACACATCGAGAAGCTATTCATCAGGAAAAAGGCTACACACGCATTGTGTTAGGCGATTGGCGAAAGGATTATGCCTCAATTTTGGAAGTGACAGAAAACGGTTATCGGTTTATTTAAACAAAAAGCACAGGATTAAACCTGTGCTTTTTTGTATTAAAACGTGCTAATTTTCAACCGCACTTTATTCTACCGTTACCGATTTAGCTAAGTTACGAGGTTGGTCCACGTCGGTTCCTTTAATTAATGCCACATGGTATGACAATAATTGCATTGGAACGGTGTAGAAAATTGGTGCAATAATTTCATTCACTTTTGGCATGGTGATGATTTTCATGCCTTCGCTTGGTGTGAAGCCCGCTTCTTTATCAGCGAACACATAAAGCTGACCACCACGTGCGCGTACCTCTTCAATGTTTGATTTCACTTTTTCAAGCAATTCATTGTTTGGTGCAACCACGATAACCGGCATATCTGCATCGATTAAGGCGAGTGGACCATGTTTTAATTCACCCGCCGCATAAGCTTCAGCATGAATATAAGAAATTTCTTTTAATTTCAATGAAGCTTCCATAGCGATAGGGTAGAACTCACCACGACCTAAGAAAAGCGCATGATTTTTCTCGGCAAAATCTTCTGCTAACGCTTCGATGTCTTTATCAAATGCAAGGGCTTTTTCAACTTCAGCTGGAAGTGATTGTAACGCTTTTACAATTTCCACTTCTTGTTCGTTTGAGATATTGCCTTTTACTTTACCAATCGCGGTCACCAACATTAATAATGCTGCTAACTGAGTGGTAAAGGCTTTGGTTGATGCCACACCGACTTCAACGCCTGCACGAGTCATGAATGCAAGATCCGATTCTCGTACTAAAGATGAACTTGATACGTTACAGATCGTTAAGGCTGCCATGTAACCTTTTTCTTTTGCAAGACGAAGTGCTGCAAGGGTATCCGCCGTTTCACCTGATTGAGAAATAGTCACTAACAAGCTATTTGGGCGAGTGACAAATTTGCGATAGCGGAATTCAGACGCGATTTCGACATCACAGCTCACGCCAGCAAGTGCTTCAAACCAGTAACGAGCAGTCATCCCTGCATTATATGAGGTACCACAAGCCACGATTTGAATGTGTTCAACTTTTTCTAAAATTTCAGCTGCGCCATTACCAATAGCATCCACAATCACGTTATTGTGAAGGATACGACCTTCCATGGTGTTGATTAATGCATTTGGTTGCTCATAGATTTCTTTTTGCATGAAATGGCGGAATTTACCTTTTTCTGCCGCATCATTTTCAAGGTTAGATTCGTGCACTTCACGTTCTACTTTTTGACCATTGGCATCGTAAATATCCACGGTACGACGTGTGATTTCTGCGATATCGCCTTCCTCTAAATAGATGAAACGACGAGTTACGCTTAAGAGCGCAAGTTGGTCAGATGCCAGGAAGTTTTCACCAATTCCTAAACCAATCACTAATGGGCTACCTGAACGAGCGGCCACTAAATGTTCTGGATGCTCACGATCTAGTACAACCATACCATATGCACCAGTAAGTTGTTTTACGGTTTTTTGTACTGCTTCAAGAAGATTTGAGGCTGTACGCATTTCCCAGTTAACAAGGTGTGCAATTACTTCGGTATCGGTTTGAGAATTAAACACATAACCACGTGATTTAAGTAATTCACGTAATTCTTCGTGATTTTCGATGATACCGTTATGGACGACAGCAAAGTTACCTGAAGTATGCGGATGAGCATTAGCTTCAGACGGTTCACCATGAGTTGCCCAACGCGTGTGAGCAATCCCTGTACCACCGATTAATGGTTTTACTGCAACGGCTTCATCAAGGGCTTTTACTTTACCTAAGCAGCGCACGCGGTGTAATTCATGGTTTGGATCCACGACAGCAACACCTGCAGAGTCATAACCACGATACTCTAAGCGGTGTAAACCATTAATTAAAATTTCTGCTACATCACGTTGTGCTACCGCACCAACAATACCACACATAGTTTTTCCTTATTTACTAAAATTAAAAGTCTTGTTTTTCTGACCGCACTTTATGCCACGTCTACACAAATTACTTCTACGCCTTGCGCCATTATGGCTTCTTTGTCGGCCTGAGATAATTTGTTATCGGTAATCAGTACATCAATTTGCTGCCAGGTTAATTCCACATTTGGCATTTTTCTGCCAATTTTTTGTGATTCCACCATCACAATCACTTCACGAGACACTTCAGCCATCACTTGGCTTAAGCGAACCAGCTCATTAAATGTTGTTGTACCACGTTCTAAATCAATGCCATCGGCACCAATAAATAATTGGTCAAAATCATAAGAACGTAGCACTTGCTCGGCAATATTGCCTTGGAAGGATTCGGAACGTGTGTCCCAAGTGCCTCCCGTCATTAAGAGCGTCGGTTCATTTTCGAGTGAATGTAATGCGGTGGCCACCGAAAGCGAATTCGTCATCACAACCAAGCCTTGCTTGCGATTAAGTTGTTTAATCAAGGCGGCGGTTGTGCTGCCACTATCCACAATAATGCGGTTGTGATCACGAATACGTTCTGCGGCAGCCTTTGCTAAGACTAACTTTCGTTGCGAAAGTTCATCATCTTGTTCTTCTTCGATGATTTCTTGTGGCATTAAAATTGCACCACCGTATTTACGAAGAAGGAAACCATTACTTTCTAATGCAGTGAGATCTTTTCGAATCGTCACTTCAGAGGTGTCAAATAACTGTACTAGCTGTTCTACACTGACTTCACCTTGTTCCTGCAGAAGTTGCATGATGGCATGTCTGCGTTGTTGGGTATTTCGGTGTTGAATGTTTCGTTTCATTATTTATATTCCGTAATAAGTTTCGGTTCGGAATTATATAAGCAAAATGATGATTGTAAAGCTAAAATTTAGGCAACAAAAAACCCTGACAAAGCAGGGTTCAATTAAAGTCCGTTTTAAGACAAATTATTTGATTGCGTCTTTTAATGCTTTACCAGATACGAATGCAGGAACTTTAGATGCTGCGATTTTGATTTCCGCACCAGTTTGTGGGTTACGTCCAGTACGAGCTGCACGTTTATTTACTTTAAATGTACCGAAACCGATTAATTGAACAGGTTCACCTTTTTTAAGGCTACCAGTGATAGCAGCTAAAGTAGCTTCTAATGCAGCTTTAGCTTGTTTTTTATTTAATTCAGCAGCACTTGCAATTGCATCGATTAAATCTGTTTTGTTCATAAATTTGTACCTTTTGTTAAATTAAAATTTGACTCTGTTAAGTAAGAGGCCTGTAACCAACTATGGCTTAAGAAAGGATAATCTAACTTTCTAGGAAATAAAAGCACGATTTGCAAAAATTGTGATAAATCTCACGTTATTGCTCAATTTTTATACCAATATTGGAGATTCCCTCCTGTTTGATCTCATTTCGGAGGGATAAAATCAGGTCTACATCGCGTTTTTCACAGTCTTTGAGTAAGCGATAGATTTGCCATTGAAGGTCAAGTTCTTCTTCAATTTCTTCACGGCTTTTTAGTTCGCTCTCAGAAAGATCACGATTTTCTTGTGTCTCTAATAAAGAACAAATCGTACCTAACGAAATTTGGCTGATTTGAATCGCTTTTTCTAGGGTCTCACCTGCGATAATTGCATGCAATAATTCACCTAACGCTTCACAAGCATCGAGAGCGGGTACCACACCAAAGAAGTCATAATCATTCACATCAGGAATAATCTCTTCGAGCTTCTCTAATTGGTTTTCGAAATTGATTTTCGCCCCTTTAACGGTTAGAAATTCCCACACTAAGTTTAAAATGTTGTGATAGGTCTTTTCTGCTTGCTCCTGTTCGGTCATTTGACAAAACAGGGCAAAGTTCGGTGCCATGCGTTCGCATAAGCAAGCCATAAAGGTCAGATGTTGCCAGCTTTCAACATTTTCGAGGCGCTTGTGAATTGGATTTCGCATTTTTTTCTCGCTTATTTATGATAGGCTTTTGAGAATTCATGAATGGCATCCACGAAGATTTTTGGTGCACTTTCTGGCACATCTTGGTGGATTCCATGACCTAAGTTAAATACATGGCCACTGCCTTGTCCAAAATCAGCTAAAATTGACTGCACTTCTTGCTCAATACGCTCTGCTGGTGCATATAACACGCTTGGATCCATATTGCCTTGTAGTGCCACTTTATGGCCCACACGCGCTTTCGCATCAGCCAAATTAACTGTCCAGTCTAATCCGAGTGCATCACAGCCTGTATTAGCCATGGCTTCTAACCATAACCCGCCGCCTTTAGTAAATAAGGTTACCGGTACTTTACGACCATCGTGTTCACGAATTAAGCCATCAACGATTTTATGCATATATTGCAGAGAGAAGTCTAAATATTCACGATGACCTAACACACCGCCCCAGGTATCAAACACCATAACCGCTTGTGCACCCGCTTTGATTTGAGCGTTTAAGTATAAGATCACGGAATCCGCTACTTTATCTAATAAAAGATGTAAGGTTTGCGGTTCGGCATACATCATTTTTTTGATTTTATTGAAGGTTTTGCTGCTACCACCTTCAACCATATACGTTGCCAGTGTCCACGGGCTACCAGAGAAACCAATCAGTGGCACTTCGCCTTTTAGTTCGCGACGAATTGTGCGCACCGCATTCATCACATATTGAAGTTCGCCTTCAGGGTCAGGAATCGGTAAATTTTCGACCGCACTTTTATTTTTAATTGGATGAGCAAATTTCGGGCCTTCACCAGCACCAAAACTTAAGCCTAAGCCCATTGCATCAGGAATAGTTAAAATATCTGAGAACAAAATGGCAGCGTCTAAAGCATAGCGACGAAGTGGCTGTAAGGTGACTTCGCAAGCTAAATCCGCATTACGGCAAAGAGACATAAAATCGCCCGCTTCTGCACGTGTTGCTTTATATTCAGGCAAATAGCGTCCCGCTTGGCGCATCATCCATACGGGGGTCATATCCACAGGTTCACGTAATAAGGCTTTTAAATAACGATCATTTTTTAATTCAGACATGGACTTTCCTTTATTTATTTTGTTCCGCTTTGCAAAGCTCAAGCGTAGCATTAATTAATTTGAGTGCGATAGTACCTGTTGGTGGTAATTCTGGCAAGGGGGCAGTGCTAGAAAACCATTGTGCATCATGCAGTTCTGTTTCTTGCAGTTGAATTTCTCCGCTGTCGTAATCAGCTAAAAAGCCCACCATTTGTGAATTAGGGAATGCCCAAGGTTGGCTACCGAAATAGCGAATATTTTTAATGCGAATACCGGTTTCTTCAAACACTTCGCGGCGAACCGCATCTTCAAAGGTTTCGCCCACTTCCACAAAACCAGCTAGCGTGGTGTACATCCCCGCTTTGCCAGGCGTGTAATGGCGTTTATGGTTGGCTAATAAAATCTCTGTACCACGGCGAACGGCGACAATAATCGAAGGGCAAATAACCGGATAAGTACGATAGCCGCAACTTGTACATTGAACCGCAAGCTCATCGTGAGTTTGTTCCGCTTTTTGACCGCACTTTCCGCAGAATTGGTGAGTTTTCAAAAAATGATTGATTTCCACGCCTCGGCTTAACAAATGAAAATCTTCACTCGGTAAGGACAACAAACTCCGTAAGGAAAGGTATTCTCGTTCATCTTGATCATTTTCTGCCACAAGCCATAAAGGTTGTGATTTCCATTTCCCGAGCAACATTGCTTTTTGTGTTGTGAGGCCGAGTTCCTTTGCTGATCCGAAAGGCAGATCATTTTCCTGCCAATAAATCATCGATCCTTTGGTGAACAGCCAATATCCCTGATCTTCGGGCTGAATTGCTTTCATATTTTTCTCTTTTTGTTTCAAAAGTGCGGTCATTATAAAAGGGATTTTTCGGAAAAACGAATTTAATTTCTGTGATAAAAATAGCTAGTCAGTTTTCGTTGTGCTACAGTAGCAACCTGTTTTTCTCTTTAAAATTAGGAATGACAAATGTCTTTTTTCTCTTTTGCTTTTTTAGAAAATGCGATGTCTTTTGAAGGTTATTTTAAATATATCGCCATTTTTGTCTCGTTAGGTGCATTGCTTGTGGTGACAAGCTTATATTTACGTCATCGGTTACAAACCAAATATCGCGATCTCAGTATTATCTTTCTTTTATTAATTATTTTCTTGCTCGGTGTGCAATATAAGCAATATGAGCAAAATGAAGTCTATGCAGCTGATATCTCTAGCGTGGTGACATTTTTAAATTCGGTGAAAGATAGTCAAAATTTACAGAAAGAAGATATTCGTACCAATAGCCGTAC
Organism: Haemophilus sp.; assembly: GCA_019423005.1. Lineage (GTDB taxonomy): Bacteria > Pseudomonadota > Gammaproteobacteria > Enterobacterales > Pasteurellaceae > Haemophilus_D. Next base: position 1,432 of record JAHZCF010000060.1, on the reverse strand, counting down.
ATTAATGAACGGCATGATTTTAAATATTCGGGATCAGTATTTCGAAGTCCATTTTAATAATGATTTTTCAGCGTATACCTTATCCCCAATTAACTTAGTAAACCCTAATGTTACTGTGATTGATAAGGAGGATAAATAATGGATGGCTACACATTATTAGGCTTGAAATTGGCCATGGGTATTATTGGACTGGTACTCCAAATTAACTTAATGGGAAAAGGTAACCTTGCACCGACCTCCGCGATGGATCAGGTACAAAACTATGTGCTAGGTGGCATTATTGGTGGTGTGATTTATAGCGATAGTATTGGGGTATTCCAGTTCTCTCTCGTGCTCGTGCTTTGGACATTATTGGTTTTTACCCTCCGTTTTATCAAAAATCATAACAAATTAGTTAAATCGTTGATTGATGGTAAACCTGTTTGGGTGATTTCAAACGGCAAGGTAAAAACTGCTGAATGTATGAAAAACAGTATTACTGCTAATGACCTCATGTTTAAATTACGTGCTGCCGGTATTTATGAAATCAAAACGGTTAAACGTGCGGTATTTGAACAAAATGGACAACTTTCGATTATTCGATACGGTGATGATGATTTACGTTATCCATTAATTATTGATGGACAATTAGATGATGATGTTTTAGAAATTATTGATCGTGATGAAGAATGGGTTAAAGCTGAGTTAGAAAAACAGAACATAACGATTGAGCAAGTGTATATTGGCGAATACTTGAATGGTCAGTTAGTGGCACATGTATATGAAAACAAATAAAAGAGACCGCACCTTAAAAGTGCGGTCTTTTATTAATTTTATAGATATAGATTAATATCTTTCGTAATTTATCAATTAACAATATTTATCTTTGTTGCAAGTTTAAATGCTTTAAATTAGAATATTCTTGGTTTTTAACCATTTATTATATTTTATTTCTTAAGGAATCCATATATGAACATGAAGAAAACAATGCTTGCTACAGCATTATTAGCTTTTTTAACTGGTTGTGGGAGTAATAGCGGTTCTAATACACCAAGCTCTAATCAATCAATAGCTAAAAATGAGCAAGCTCGTCAGCAAGTAACTGATGCTAAGAAAGCAGAAGAAGCACGCAAAGCAGAAAAAGCTCGCAAAGCAGAAGAAGCACGCAAAGCAGAAGAAGCACGCAAAGCCGAAGAAGCACGCAAAGCAGAAGAAGCACGCAAAGCCGAAGAAGCACGCAAAGTTGAAGAAGCACGCAAAGCTGAAGAAGCTCGCAAAGCCGAAGAAGCACGTAAAGCTGAAGAAGCTCGTAAAGCTGAAGAAGCACGCAAAGCCGAAGAAGCTCGTAAAGCCGAAGAAGCTCGCAAAGCTGAAGAAGCTCGCAAAGCCGAAGAAGCTCGCAAAGCTGAAGAAGCTCGTAAAGCTGAAGAAGCACGCAAAGCCGAAGAAGCTC
>JAHZCF010000006.1 GCA_019423005.1 Haemophilus sp. | reverse complement strand
CAACAACTGTAAATATTCCTGACACTGTTGGTTTCTGCTTACCTAATCAATTCGGTAATATTATTGCTGAAGTACGTAACCGCGTGCCAAATATCGACAAAGCAGTGATTTCCGTACATTGCCATAATGACTTAGGTATGGCAACAGCTAACTCCTTAACCGCAGTACAAAACGGTGCTCGTCAAATTGAATGTACCATTAATGGCATTGGTGAACGTGCGGGTAATACCTCACTTGAAGAAGTGGTAATGGCAATGAAAGTTCGCCAAGAATTCATGGGCGTGGATACACGTATCAATACACAAGAAATTCATCGTGTCAGCCAAATGGTGAGCCAACTTTGTAATATGCCAATCCAACCGAATAAAGCGATTGTAGGCTCAAATGCTTTTGCACATTCATCCGGTATTCACCAAGATGGCATGTTAAAAAACCAAAATACCTACGAAATCATGTCGCCAGAAACTATCGGCTTGAAAAAAGAGAAATTGAACTTAACCGCACGTTCTGGTCGCGCAGCGGTAAAAGGCCACATGGCTGATATGGGCTATACCGAACAAGATTACGATTTAGATAAATTATATGAAGCGTTCTTAAAATTGGCAGACAAAAAAGGCCAAGTGTTTGATTATGACTTAGAAGCTTTAGCGTTCATTGATATGCAACAAGGGGATGAGGATCGTTTAGTGTTAGATAAACTTTCTGCACACTCCACTAAAGAGTATCCAGCAACTGCGTTTGTTCAAGTGGAATTGGATGGTAAAAAATTAAGCACCTCTTCTATTGGTGGTAATGGTCCGGTTGATGCAGTTTACAATGCGATCTTGAATTTAACCGGCTTAGATATCAAAATGTCCCACTATAACTTAACTGCAAAAGGCGAAGGTGCTGAAGCGTTAGGTCAGGTGGATATCGTGGTTGAACACGAAGGGCGTAAATTCCACGGTGTTGGTTTAGCGACAGACATCGTTGAAGCTTCCGCGCTTGCTTTAGTTCATGCAATTAATGCTATTTATCGTGCGCATAAAGTCGCCGATATTAAAAGCCATAAACATCATTAATTGATTAAGTCCCCCTCTTTAGCAAAGAGGGGTTAGGGGAGATTTGGCAGAAGTAACATCAACATCTGCGGTAAATTTTATATCGTAAAAATCTCCCCCAGCCCCTCTTTACAAAAGAGGGGAGAAAATTAACCGCACTTCAGTGTGACTGAAATAGGAAAAACAATATGCAATCATACAACATCGCTGTTCTACCGGGAGACGGTATTGGCCCAGAAGTAATGGCTGAAGCCATTAAAGTATTAAACAAAGTCCAAGAAAAATTCGGTTTTAAACTTAACTTCAATGAATTTTATGTAGGTGGTGCTGCAATTGATAATTGTGGTTGCCCATTACCAGCTGAAACCTTAAAAGGCTGTGATGATGCTGATGCGATTTTGTTTGGCTCTGTAGGTGGCCCGAAATGGACAAATTTACCACCGGATCAACAACCAGAACGCGGTGCATTATTGCCATTGCGTAAACATTTCAAATTATTCTGTAATCTTCGCCCTGCTACCCTTTATAAAGGACTAGAAAAATTCTGTCCATTACGTGCAGATATTGCAGCGAAAGGATTTGATATGGTGGTTGTGCGTGAATTAACGGGCGGGATTTATTTCGGTCAGCCTAAAGGCCGTGAAGGCGAAGGTGCACAAACCAAAGCATTCGATACCGAAGTTTATTACAAATATGAAATCGAGCGCATTGCGCGTGCGGCTTTTGATGCCGCAATGAAACGTCGTAAACACGTGACTTCTGTAGATAAAGCTAACGTACTACAAGCCTCAATCTTATGGCGTGAAACCGTGACTGAAGTGGCGAAAGACTACCCTGAAGTCACCTTAGATCACATTTATATCGACAACGCGACCATGCAGTTAATCAAAGCGCCAGAGTCTTTCGATGTGCTCCTCTGCTCTAACATTTTCGGTGATATTATTTCTGATGAAGCAGCAATGATCACAGGTTCTATGGGAATGTTGCCATCTGCTAGCTTAAACGAAGAAGGTTTTGGTTTATATGAACCGGCTGGCGGTTCTGCACCGGATATCGCTGGCAAAGGCATTGCCAACCCAATCGCACAAATTCTTTCTGCGGCAATGATGTTGCGTTATAGCTTCAACTTAAATGATGCGGCAGATGCGATTGAAAATGCCGTACAAAAAGTCTTAGCAAATGGTCACCGTACCGGTGATTTAGCCGATGACTCTGCCCCTGTTTCAACTGCGGAAATGGGTACATTGATTGCTGAAGCAATCTAATCGTAGGGTGGGCATTTTGTCCACCATTAACAAATTTAATAAAAGGGAGTAAGCGACCCTAGAAAAAAGGAGATTATATGTTTATTGTTTCATTAACCTATATTCAACCTTTAGAGAAAATTGAAGAATTTCTAGCTGAACACAGAACATTTTTAGATAAGTTTTATCAACAAGGTACATTTCTAATGTCTGGGCGTAAAGAACCTAGAACTGGTGGAATCATTATTATGAATGCAAAAGATCTTGATGAAGTAAATCAAATTATTGAACAAGATCCATTTCACCAACACCAAATAGCAGATTATCAAGTGATAGAGTTCTATCCATCTAAAGTTGCGAATGGATTAGAAAAATACCAACAGACAATTTAAAACTTACTACTCTAACAAAGCCCCTAACGAATTGAGAAAAATTATGGCAAAAACTCTTTACGAAAAATTATTCGATGCCCATGTGGTATATGAAGCTGAAGGCGAAACGCCGATTTTATATATTAACCGTCATTTAATCCATGAAGTGACCAGTCCACAAGCCTTTGACGGTTTACGTGTTGCTGGTCGTCAAGTACGCCAAGTGAGCAAAACTTTCGGTACCATGGATCACAGTATTTCTACTCAAGTACGAGATGTGAACAAACTTGAAGGCCAAGCGAAAATTCAAGTACTGGAACTTGAAAAAAACACAAAAGCGACCGGTATTCAATTATTCGACATGACCACAAAAGAACAAGGTATTGTGCATGTCATGGGGCCTGAACAAGGCTTAACCTTACCTGGTATGACTATCGTTTGTGGTGACTCCCATACTGCAACGCACGGGGCATTCGGTGCCTTAGCATTTGGTATTGGTACATCTGAAGTAGAACACGTATTAGCCACCCAAACCTTAAAACAAGCTCGTGCGAAAAATATGAAAATTGAAGTGCGTGGCAAAGTGGCGCCAGGCATTACCGCAAAAGATATTATTCTTGCCATTATCGGTAAAACTACCATGGCAGGCGGTACAGGCCATGTGGTGGAATTCTGTGGTGAAGCCATTCGTGACCTTTCTATGGAAGGCCGTATGACCATTTGTAATATGGCGATTGAAATGGGCGCGAAAGCCGGCTTAATCGCACCAGATGAAACGACTTTCGAATACTTAAAAGGTCGTCCACATGCACCAAAAGGTAAAGATTGGGATGATGCCGTTGCTTATTGGAAAACCTTAAAATCCGATGACGATGCGAAATTTGACACAGTCATCACGTTAGAAGCCAAAGACATTGCACCACAGGTAACTTGGGGAACCAACCCAGGCCAAGTAATCGGTATTGATCAATTAGTACCAAATCCAGCAGAAATGACCGATCCAGTGACTCGTGCTTCAGCAGAAAAAGCATTGAATTATATCGGTTTAGAACCGAATACTGATTTAAAAGATATTCCGGTGGATCAAGTCTTTATCGGTTCTTGTACTAATGCTCGTATCGAAGATTTACGTGCCGCAGCGGCTGTCATGAAAGGTCGTAAAAAAGCTGACAATGTAAAACGTATTTTAGTGGTACCTGGTTCAGGCTTAGTGAAAGAACAAGCAGAAAAAGAAGGCTTGGATAAAATCTTTATCGAAGCGGGCGCTGAATGGCGTAATCCGGGCTGCTCAATGTGTTTAGGGATGAACGATGACCGTTTAGGTGAATGGGAACGTTGTGCTTCCACGTCAAACCGTAACTTTGAAGGTCGCCAAGGTCGTAATGGTCGTACTCACTTGGTGAGCCCTGCGATGGCAGCGGCAGCGGGAATGTTTGGTAAATTCGTTGATATTCGTGATGTCACATTAAACTAAGGAGCAGAAAATGGCAGGATTTAAACAACTTTCAGGCTTAGTAGTGCCATTGGATGCGGCAAACGTGGACACGGATGCGATTATTCCAAAACAATTTTTACAAGCCATTACCCGCGTAGGTTTCGGTAAACATTTATTCCATGAATGGCGTTATTTGGATGTAGAAGGCACTAAGCCAAACCCAGATTTCGTATTGAATTATCCACAATATCAAGGTGCGACCATTTTATTAGCGCGTAAAAACCTTGGCTGTGGTTCTTCTCGTGAACATGCACCTTGGGCATTAGCCGATTACGGTTTCAAAGTAATGATCGCACCAAGTTTTGCGGATATTTTCTATAATAACAGTTTAAACAACCACATGTTACCGATTCGTTTAAGCGAAGAGGAAGTGGAAGAGATCTTCCAATGGGTGTGGGCAAATGAAGGCAAACAAATCCATGTAGATTTAGAAGCGATGACGGTCACTGTAGGTGACAAAGTCTATCACTTTGAACTGGATGAATTCCGCCGTCATTGTTTGTTAAACGGCTTGGATAACATCGGTTTGACGTTACAACACGAAGATGCCATCAGTGAATACGAAAAAAATATTCCGGCATTTTTACGTTAATCTATTTTTTTACTCGGACAGCAAATATTGCTAACCATTCGGCGGACACATTGTCCGCCTTTCTTTTCTTTAAATTAATTATCTCGTTAATATTTAACCTTTCCTAAAAACTCTTTTTGGATAGGTGTCAAATCAGGAAGGCTAAATGTTTCACGATATTTAAGCGTTGGAAAAAGACGATCATCATCATCAGCAAGTAACACATGCTCTATAATCATTTTATTCCCCTCTTGTTTATATCTATTTATAGATCCTACATGTTGATTGCTATCCTCTACTTTAGCTGGATATAAATCACTTCTATAAGTCAAAAGATGAACTAATTCAAATGCTGGCCCTGCATTCCCTGTGCCGCATGTAACATCCTTAACCATGAAAACAAAAGCATGATAACCGTTATTATCTATTTCAGGTACATACATTGCTCGTTTGGCTTTTTCTTTATTAGATAATTTTTCATAATCAGTGTCCCAAAGACAATATTTTGCTTTCATATAACGAGCGGCAGTATTAAATGCTTGTATTTTTCTTTTTTCAATAATCTGTATTTCAGTATCATTATCCTTTATTTTAGGTTCAGCTTCTGAGCTAGATAACATTTTTACATTTGTATCAGCATTTGATACATCTATAAAATCACTTGCCATAACATCACTTAAAGAAATAAAAATTAAAAAAAACGAAATTAAAAATTTTCTGCACATAATGGACCTCAATAAATAGATAGTTATATTCTTTTTAAAAAAATCTGTTGTCAATACTGTAATAAAAATTTATTTATTTTCAAAGATAAAGCATTCGACGTATTGGATTTGACACTTATTCTTCTACCCCCTATCATCTCCCTACTATCTTTAGCTTTACGGAACTTTAATTATGCTGAATAAAAATGCTCAACTCAAACAAGCCCTTGACCAACGCATCCTCATTTTAGACGGTGCGATGGGGACGATGATCCAAAAATATAAACTCACCGAGGCTGATTTTAGAGGCGAGCGTTTTAAAGAAAGTGCTGTTGATTTACGTGGCAATAATGACTTGCTCACCCTGACCCAACCGCTGTTAATTTCTGCGATTCATGAAAAATACTTACAAGCGGGCGCCGATATTATTGAAACCAATACCTTTAGCTCTACCACCATTGCGCAAGCGGATTATGATTTACAGTCTATTGCCTACGAACTGAATTTTGCGGGGGCAAAACTAGCCCGTTTAGCTGCAGACAAATACAGCACACCAGAAAAACCTCGCTTTGTCGCAGGCGTGTTAGGGCCAACCAACCGTACAGCCTCTATTTCTCCTGATGTAAACGATCCAGGTTTCCGTAACATTACCTTTATGGAACTGGTCGATGCCTATGCTGAAGCAACCAAAGGCTTAATTGAAGGTGGTGCTGATTTAATCATGATCGAAACCATTTTCGACACGTTAAACGCAAAAGCCGCCATTTTTGCTATTGAAACCGTATTTGAAGAATTAGGTGTGGAATTGCCGATTATGATTTCCGGCACCATTACCGATGCTTCCGGCCGTACGCTTTCTGGACAAACCACCGAAGCATTCTACAACTCGCTTCGTCACGCTAAACCACTGACTTTCGGTTTGAACTGTGCGTTAGGCCCGAAAGAACTTCGCCAGTATGTTGAACAACTGTCTAAAATCAGCGAAACCTATGTTTCCGTGCACCCGAATGCGGGCTTGCCAAATGCCTTCGGCGGCTACGATCTTGGTGCAGAAGACATGGCGGCACACCTTAAAGAATGGGCAGAAAGCGGCTTTGTGAACATTATCGGCGGCTGTTGCGGCACCACACCAGAGCACATCAAAGCCTTTGCGGATGCCATGCAAGGTATTGCGCCGCGTAAATTGCCAGAAATTAAAACTGCTATGCGTTTATCCGGCTTAGAACCACTCAATATTGATGATGAAAGCCTGTTCGTAAATGTGGGTGAACGTAATAACGTGACGGGTTCGGCGAAATTCAAACGTTTAATTAAAGAAGACAAATTTGCCGAAGCCATTGAAATTGCCATCGACCAAGTGGAAAATGGCGCGCAAGTGATCGACGTGAACATGGACGAAGCCTTACTCGACGGCAAAAAATGTATGACCCGTTTCCTCAACATTATGGCGACCGAACCCGATGCGGCAAAAGTGCCAGTGATGATCGACTCGTCCAAATGGGAAGTAATTGAGGCAGGTTTGCAGTCGGTGCAAGGTAAACCGATTGTGAACTCTATCTCGCTGAAGGAAGGTGAAGAAACCTTTATCGAACACGCTAAACTGGTGCGTAAATACGGTGCAGCTGTGGTGGTTATGGCGTTTGACGAAGTGGGCCAGGCCGATACCGAAGATCGCAAAGTTGAAATTTGTAGCCGAGCTTATGACATTTTGGTGAACCACGTAGGCTTCCCGCCGGAAGACATCATTTTCGACCCGAATATTTTCGCCATCGGCACCGGGATTGAAGAACACAACAACTACGGCGTAGATTTCATTAACGCCACGGGCCGCATTAAACGTAGCCTTCCGCACGCCAAAATTTCCGGTGGTGTGTCAAACGTGTCCTTCTCTTTCCGTGGTAACAACGTGATGCGTGAGGCTATCCACGCAGTCTTCCTCTATCACGCCATCAAACAAGGTATGGATATGGGGATCGTGAATGCAGGACAGCTCGCGATTTATGACGATCTCGATCCTGAATTACGTGAAATCGTGGAAGATGCGGTACTAAATCGCAGCCCTGATGCCACCGAAAAACTGCTCGATATTGCAGAAAAATATCGTAATCAAGGCAACGATGAAAGTGCGGTCGATTCTGTGGCAGAATGGCGTACATGGCCGGTGGAAGAACGCTTAAAACACGCTCTCGTAAAAGGTATTACTACGCACATCATCGAAGACACCGAAGAGGCACGTCAAAAATTGCCAACGCCGTTAGAGGTAATTGAAGGTCCTCTCATGGCAGGCATGGACGTAGTGGGCGATCTGTTCGGCGACGGTAAAATGTTCCTCCCGCAAGTGGTGAAATCCGCACGCGTAATGAAACAATCCGTGGCGTATTTAGAGCCGTTTATCAATGCCACCAAACAAAAAGGTTCAAGCAACGGTAAAGTGGTGATTGCGACCGTAAAAGGCGATGTGCACGATATCGGTAAAAACATCGTAAGCGTGGTAATGCAATGTAATAACTTTGAAGTGATTGACTTGGGCGTGATGGTGCCTGCGGACAAAATCATTCAAACCGCCATTGATGAAAAAGCGGACATCATCGCGTTAAGTGGTTTGATTACCCCTTCTCTAGATGAGATGGAATACTTCTTAGGTGAAATGACTCGCTTAGGCTTAAACCTGCCTGTAATGATTGGAGGTGCAACCACCTCTAAAGAACATACGGCGATTAAACTTTATCCAAAATATAAAGAACACGGCGTATTTTATACCTCTAACGCCTCCCGTGCGGTGACGGTGTGTGCGGCATTGATGAATTCTGAAAGCCGTGCGGCATTGTGGGAACAATTCAAGAAAGATTACGAGAAAATTCAACAATCTTTCTCTAACCGTAAACCACTGCGTAAACAGCTGAGCATTGAAGAGGCTCGCGCAAACCGCTTTGATGGTTTTAGTGGTGAATGGGCAGATTATGTGCCACCAAAACCAAACCAAACCGGTATTGTGGAATTTAAAAACGTACCGATTGCCACATTACGTAAATTTATCGACTGGTCGCCATTCTTCCGCATTTGGGGCTTGATGGGTGGCTATCCTGATGCCTTTGATTATCCAGAAGGCGGCGAAGAAGCTCGTAAAGTGTGGAATGATGCACAAGTGGTATTAGATGAATTAGAGCAAAATCACAAGCTCAACCCAAGTGGTATTTTAGGTATTTTCCCTGCAGAACGTGTGGGCGATGATGTGGTGCTTTTCGCTGATGAAGAACGCACACAACAAATTGGCACCGCTTACGGCTTACGCCAACAAACCGAACGTGGCAAAAACAGCAAAAGCCCGTTTAACTTTGCCTTAAGCGACTTTATTGCCGATCGCGAAAGCGGCAAAAAAGACTGGATGGGGATGTTCGCCGTCTGTGCCGGCATTGAAGAAATGGAATTAGTGGAAGGCTATAAAGCGGCAGGCGATGACTACAACGCGATCTTACTACAAGCTGTGGGCGACCGCTTAGCGGAAGCGATGGCTGAATACTTGCACTTTGAGCTCCGCACCCGCATTTGGGGCTACACACAAGAAGAATTCGACAACCAAGGCTTAATCAATGAAAACTATGTTGGCATCCGCCCTGCACCAGGTTATCCAAGCTGTCCGGAACATACGGAAAAAGCCTTGATTTGGGATTTATTAGAAGTAGAACAGCGCATTGGCATGAAACTCACCGAAAGCTACGCCATGTGGCCGGCAGCTTCTGTCTGCGGCTGGTACTTCACGCACCCTGCAAGTAACTATTTCACTTTAGGTCGAATCGATGAAGACCAAGCTCAAGATTATGCCAAACGTAAAGGTTGGGATGAGAGAGAGATGATGAAATGGTTGGGTGTGGCGATGAAGTAGAAACTCATCGTAAATTGACTGCACTTATAGAGTGGGATTTATACCATCTTTACCTTTATTAAATGAACAGCTAATATGAAAAAACTTCCTAATATATACAAGCATCTATTTCCTCTAGGTAACTTTCAGACTATAAAGGAATATTTTGAATATTTTATTTTTACAAAGAATATTGATGACTTAGATAATCCTTTGTTTAATTCTAGTAATAGAAAACTCTGGTTAGAGGATCATCCCACACTTGATTGTTTCCCAAAAACTTTAAGCTACATTGATGATCCAAATTCCTTTCCTTTATCAGAAGTGGCTAAAGAATTAGCCAATGTAGAATTATATTTACCTAAAAATGAAATCCTGTTTCACTCAGGTAGCTTACCGAATAAAGTTTCTTTAGCTATAGGACAGGAATTCAAATTACTAGAGATCTTCTCTGCAACATTAGCCCCCTATATTGCAAATGTCCATGATAGTGGTGATGATATTTACTGGTATATACAAATAAAAAGCGAGAATATTAGATGCTTGCCTATTCCAGATAAATATGGAGAGTATGAAGTTATTATCTTAGATTCTCCGATAGCTAAAATAGTTGATATAAAAACTGCTCAAAGAGATGCTATGTGGCAAGAAGGTGTACATTATAAACCAGAAACTAAGACTATCATTTATGTTGATTTATATTAATAAACATTAGGAGAAATTTATGGGAAATAACATTAAAACCCAAATTGGCAAAACTAATATTTCTGGTGATGGAAATAATATTAAGCAAATTGGCTACGGAAATCAGAATAATAGTAATAACATTGTACATAATCACTATCATCAAACCAATCACAATTCATCACCAGATGGAAATGAGCTTATTCTATTTGGAATTTTTATAACCGGAATCATAATATTTATGAATTACGTTCTATTTAAGCATGCATATTATATATCAAATATAATTAAGTACATTCATGCAAGCCTAGTATTAATACCTATAGCTTTATATAATATTTATAAAAAAGAAGCATTGTCAAAAAACAATATTTTCAAATCATCACTTATATTAATTATAGGAGTACTATCATTTATATGCACAAAAGAATTATTCACAATGAATGAGTTTAAAGCGTTAGCTAATCATGCATATAATAAAAACCTTTCAGAATATTGGAATATGCAAAGAGAGTGGAAGATAATATCTATTTATTTCCTTATTGGAACAACATTGATCACACTATTACTTGGTATAAATATATTTTTCACAATTGCATTCTTTAAATATTCATTAACATTAGAAAAAGTCATAAATTTAACAGGTATAATCATCATTTTTTTACTAGCAATTCTTATTTTCTATTTTATTATTTTTGATAAAGCTATATTGCTTAACCTTATTAATAAAATACCATTAATAAAATAATCTAAAACATGGTGCACACATCTCAGATTAGTGCACCTCTAACTTCAAATCAAAACTACAAGCGCTTTAACTACCAAACAACATATACCGCCCTTGCACAATCCCCAATTTCCGCTATCATACTCCCTTTCTCATTCACTCTACTCTCGGAACTTTATCAATGAATAAATTTAAAATAGCATTACTCACGGCGGCATTCGTAGGTTTGTTTGCTTGTACTACAACACAACAACCAAAGAAAACCGTTAAAACGCGATTCCTTAAAAATAATATTAGCCAAACGGAATTAAACAATCCTAAAGACTACAAACGTTATTATTATTCTTGCCGTAATTCAGAAACGGGTTCAAGTTCGTATTTAACCACTTACTTCCCGCTTTCAAGAGAAAGCCGCATGAAAGATAACTTTGGTATTTATTTCCAATTAGATGGTGGAAAAGCAGTGCCGTTTGATCATGTGGAAAATCGTACCTTAAATGCACGTGGAAATCGTTTTGAAGTGATTTATCGCTCTTATGAGCCGATTGATGGCAGTTATGTTGATTTAATCGCTCGTGAAAATGATTCCGTGTATTACAAGAATAATCAAGGTATGAGAAGCACTTGGTTAAACTGTCGAGAAGGCTAATTCTCACTGAAAGTGCGGTCATTTTTAGACGCATTTTTCCAAACAAAAAAGCACGAGGTTAAACTCGTGCTTTTTCTTTTTTATTTTGATTAGGCTTTTGCTTTTGCACGTTTCACGAAAATCACAGAAAGCGTGAATGCCACTACAAATGAAATCACCATACCAATGCTGTACATCGCAAGGCTATCCGGTTTGATAGAGGGAATACCTAAGAAACCTGCTGCCCCTAATGCAATGGCTTTTACGTTGAAGAACGCGATAAAGGCACTTGATAAACCTGAACCAATCATCGCCGCAAAGAAAGCTTGACGATAGCGTAAGTTCACCCCGAACATTGCCGGTTCAGTAATCCCTAATAATGCAGAGATACCAGATGGTACCGCTAAGCCACGTACTTTTGGATCTTTTAATGCCACTGCCACACCTAAACAGGCCGCACCTTGTGCGATGTTTGACATGGCGGCGATTGGGAAAATAAAGGTACCGCCAGTATTTGCCATTTCAGCTAATAATTGTGTTTCAACCGCAATGAAGGTTTGGTGCATACCCGTGATAACGATTGGTGCATAGAATGCCCCGAAGATCGCGCCACCAACAAAACCTAAAGTGTCATATAACCAAGTTAAGCCTGAAGCAATTAATGAACCCGCTTCACGACCGATCGGACCGATTACGGTGAATGCTAAGAAGCCCGCAATAAAGAGCGAGAATAATGGAGTAATAAGGTTATCTAAATAAGAAGGGACAAACTTACGGAAGGTTTTTTCTAAGGTTGCTAATACCCAAGCAGAAACTAATGTTGGGATGACAGTGCCTTGATAGCCGACTTTTTCAATTTCAAGACCGAATACATTCCAGTATTGGATTTTGCCTTGAGCAAGGGTTAATGCGTAGTTCCAACCGTCTGCTAATGCAGGGTGAACCAATAACATCCCAAGCGCTGCCCCTAAGAATGGGTTACCGCCGAATTTACGGGTCGCAGAGAAACCAAGTAATACCGGTAAGAACACAAACGGTGCATTCGCGATGGTATTAATGAAGTCCACCAAATCCGCAAGACCTGGGTGCATATCAATCACGCTTAATTCATCAACGAAGAAACCTTTCGCTGTAAGCATGGAGTGAATACCCATTAACAAACCGCCTGCGACGATTGCCGGAATGATTGGCACGAAAATATCCGCTAAGCCTTTCACCAAACGTTGCAATAAGTTTTGGTTGCCTGACGCCGCTTCTGCCACTTCAGCTTTGCTCACATCGCCGATATCAAGCAATTTGGTAAGTTCAGCATGGACTTTATTCACCGTACCTGAACCGAAGATAATTTGATATTGAC
>JAHZCF010000059.1 GCA_019423005.1 Haemophilus sp. | reverse complement strand
TGACTGCACGTTTCGGTAATTTCGTGAACTATAAGCCCCCTTTCCAATGGAATACCGCACTCCTCTGGTTATTACCTATTTTGCTATTAATTGGTGCTTTTGCGTTGATTTTGTTTTCCACTAAAAAATCAGAAGACGAACCTAAACCACTTGAAAATAAACCTTATACAGCGCCTAAAGAAGAAAAAAATGCGGTCAAATTTGAAACCAAATCTGCCATTTGGGTCTTTGCTATTTTGTTGGTTCTTCCTTTAAGTTATTACTTCTCCCTTGATCGTTTTGAGCGTGTTCAACAAGGTGAAAAAGAAATGATTGAGCTTGCCAACAAAAAAGCAGATACATCAATGGTGCATCAAAAAGAAGATATGGTGCTCAAAATTCAAAATAAAATTCGAGAAGATGTGAATAACCCTGAGCTTTGGGCTCAGCTAGGTGATGCTTATATGCAAAATGATGAATTTGATCATGCGCTCATCGCCTATAGCAATGCAGAAAAAATTTCAGGCACAACACCCGCTATTTTAGGCTTAAAAGCAACCGCACTTTATTATCAAGCCGGCCAAACTATCACGCCTGAAATCCAACAAATAATGGATGAAGCGTTAAAACAAGATAAACATGAAATCTCGGTAATCACATTATTGGCGACTGAAGCCTTTAAAAATCATGAAGCTGAAAAAGCCAAAGCTTATTGGCAGCAATTATTAGATTCAGGTAATGCTGCCGTGGATCGTCGTACTGTTATCCAACGAATCAAAATGATAGACTATTTTGAAAAAGGACAAACCTCACAATAAGCTATGTCTCATTATTCAGAAAATATCATCATTGGAGCCGGTGCTGCCGGCTTATTTTGTGCCGCACAGTTAGGAAAGCTGGGCAAACAAGCTACCATTTTTGATAACGGTAAGAAAATTGGCCGAAAAATTTTAATGTCTGGCGGCGGATTCTGTAATTTCACCAATATGGAAATTACGTCTGGCCGTTATATCAGCCAAAATAAACACTTCGTCAAATCCGCCTTAAAACGTTATACACAATGGGATTTTATTGCTTTAGTCGCTGAGTATGGCATTCCTTACCACGAAAAAGAATTAGGTCAGTTATTTTGTGATAACGGTGCAGAAGATATCGTGAAGATGCTCGGAACGGAATGTGACAAATACGGTGTTCACATTCAACTACATAGCGAAGTGAGTGATGTTGAAGCCGTTGAAAACGCCCCTAAAGTGCGGTTTAAATTAAAGGTAAATGCAGTTGAATGGCAATGTCGAAATTTGATTATTGCCACAGGTGGGCTCTCCATGCCAGGCTTGGGCGCTTCGCCTTTTGGCTATCAAATTGCAGAACAGTTTGGATTAAATGTGATTCCTCCGCGTGCAAGCCTTGTACCGTTCACATGGAGAGAAAGTGAAAAATTCTACGCGGCACTATCCGGTATTTCATTAGATGTGGCGGCGACGAATCAGCACAAAACCTTTACTCATCAAATGCTATTCACCCATCGCGGTTTATCAGGCCCTGCTATTTTACAGATCTCCAATTATTGGCAACCGGGTGAAAGCATTCATTTAGATTTATTGCCCTATAACAACATTCGTCATCATTTGGATGAAATGCGTCAATCTTCGCCAAAATTGCAGCTTAAAACCGTATTAAGTCGCTTATTACCGAAGAAATTAGTCGAACTTTGGTTAGAACAAGGCTTGATTCAAGACGAAGTGATCGCGAACTTAAGTAAAGTGCGGTTAGAAAATCTAGAGAATTTAATCCACAATTGGCAATTTATACCTAATGGCACTGAAGGCTACCGCACAGCTGAAGTCACGATGGGCGGTGTTGATACCCATGAGATTTCATCCAAAACCATGGAAGCCACAAAGATTAAAGGTCTCTATTTTATCGGTGAGGTGCTAGATGTCGTCGGCTGGTTAGGTGGTTATAACTTTCAATGGGCATGGAGTTCGGCTGCCGTTTGTGCGATGGGAATTGCTGAAAGCTAATCCTCTCTCTGCATTAATTATTTTCATCATGAATGAAAAAATCATTACTTTGATCATGAAATATCCTCACGTTAAAATCAGCATACTAAAATTAAAAAAAGGATATAAACATGACATCAAAAACACTTCCCTTCCACGCTGATACTGTGGGCTCATATTTACGTTCTCAACCTTTAAAAGAAGCTCGTGCAAAATTTGCAGCTGGCGAACTTTCTCGTGAACAATTAACGGAAGTTGAAGATCAAGAAATTGCTAAATTGATACAAGCTCAGTTAGATGCAGGTATTCAAGTCATCACTGATGGGGAATATCGCCGTGCATTTTGGCATATCGATTTCTTAGAACACTTAAATGGTATTGAAGGTTATCACCCTGAACACGGTTATAAATTTAATGGCGTGGAAACCAAACCTTACAATACTCGCTGCTGCGGTAAAGTATCTTGGAATCCAAACCACCCATTTATCGAACATTTCAAAAAATTAAAAGACATTGTTGGGGATCGTGGCGTCGTAAAATATACCATTCCAAGTCCGAATCAATTAATGTATCCAATTCAATGGGATACGGGCGTTTATGCGACACGTGCAGAATTTGCCAAAGATGTTCAACAAGCTTATAAAGATGCGATCAAAGCCTTCTATGATGCGGGTTGCCGTTATTTACAATTTGATGATGTGTATTGGGGTTCACTCTGTAACAATCACTTAAAACCAGAATTTGAAGCAGATAAAGCACAAGCCCTTGAAAATATTCAAGTTGTATTAGCCGCTAAACCAGCAGATATGGTTATCACAACGCACGTTTGCCGTGGCAATTTCCGTTCAACTTATTTATTAACTGGTGCATACGATCCTATTGCGGATGCTTTATTTGGCCAAACCCAATACGATGGCTACTTCCTTGAATATGATGACGAACGTTCTGGTGGGTTTGAACCATTAAAACACTTTGCCAATAATCCACACAAAGGTCGTGTTGTATTAGGCTTAATCAGTTCAAAATTCCCTGAATTAGAAGATAAAGCAGCTATTAAAGCTCGCATTGAAGAAGCGACTAAATATATTCCACTTGAACAGCTTTGCTTAAGCCCACAATGTGGTTTTGCGTCAACCGAAGAAGGGAATATCATGACAGAAGCACAGCAATGGGCAAAAGTCCGCTACGTTGAAGAAATTGCTAAAGAAGTATGGGGTGAAGATTAATTCTTTTCATAAAAACACGCCGTTTTTTAACCGCACTTTTATCGACTGAGAGCGTAGCAATACGCTATTTTTTATTGCATCCTTTCAACAAATAAAAAAAGCTGATGTTATTTACATCAGCTTTTTCATTATCAATTTGTCACTAAATTTGCGTTAAATCGACATTTTTCGTTTCTTTTGAGGCTAATAATGCTAACAAGGTTAAAAATGCATTAATAGCTAAATAAATCCCCACGCCCATTAAGCCATAAAGTGCATTGATTTTTAATGAAATCATTGCCGCAATGGTTGCCCCGATAATGGATGCGATGTTGTAGGCTAAAGAGGCACCAGAATAACGCACTTCCGTTGGGAATAATTCAGGTAATAACGCTGCCATTGGGCCAAATGTCATGCCCATTAATGCCATACCAATTACTAAGAAAGCAAATACAGAAGTTGGTGTACCGTTTCCAAGGAATAATGGCATACATAATGCAAAAATTAAAATGCTGACTGTTGTCCAAATCAACCATTTACGACGACCTATTTTATCTGCATAAAGACCTGAAATGCTGATAAAAATCGCAAAAACGATCGCACTCATTAAAAGTAATCCCGTGAAGGTATTAGCAGGAATGCCTAACCCCATTGGATAACCCGCTTCTGAAAGGGTTGCCGGTGTACGAGAATACGCTTGAGCAAAGGCGGTCATAATATAGAACAAGGAATAAGTTGCCACCATAATAAAGGTACCAATCACCATAGGTTTAAAGTGTTTAGTGAATACCACACTCACCGGTGCTTTTAATTTTTTCCCTTTTTCTTCCGCTTCAATGAACACATGGCTTTCATGTAAGGTTAAACGAACATATAACCCAACTAAAACCAAGGCTAAAGAAGAGATAAACGGAATACGCCATGCCCATTCAACAAGGGCTTGTTGGCCCCAGAAATAGCTCACTAAGAAGAAGGTCGCATTAGCCACAAATAAACCTATTGGCGCACCTAATTGAGGGAATGTACCATACCAAGCACGTTTTCCTTCTGGGGCATTTTCTGTTGCGACTAGAGCTGCGCCCCCCCATTCTCCACCCAGGCCAATTCCTTGACCGACACGGCAGATACATAACAAAATCGGGGCCCAAATACCAATTTGAGAATAAGTCGGCAACAAGCCAATAACGACCGTAGATCCGCCCATTAAAACCAAAGAGGCGACCAAGGTTTTCTTACGACCGATCTTGTCACCAAAGTGGCCAAATAAAGCGGAGCCAATTGGACGAGCAAAGAACGCTAAAGCTAATGTGGAAAGAGAAAGCAAATCATCTGAAAGCGGATCACCGCTATGGAAGAATTGCGTGTTAAAAACTAATACAGCCGCAGCGGCATAGATATAATAATCAAAGAATTCAATTGCAGTACCCACCATGGATGCCAAAGCAACCTTAAATGGATCATTACGAAGTTGTGAGGACATTTTGCTTCCTTAAGAGTCAAATAAAATGAAAGGGCTAAATCCTAGCATTTCCCTTAAGGTTGAGCAATTTTTAATACGATATTTTCTATTTTTTCAGCAAAATATGTCGGGTTTTCTAAATGAGCATTATGGCCTGCACCAGGAATAAGCGTTAAATTGAGTTGATTAGCCTCAGCTATTTGACGAAACTTTTGATCTCGCTCACCGCAAAAATAGAAAAATGGCAGCAAACTTGACCGTACTTTCTCTCGAAAATCAGGCTGTTTGGCAAGGCTAGTGGCTGATAACATCTTACCAATATTTGCCCCGCAATTGGCTTTTCGCTTTTCAATTAATGCCTTACGTTGCTGTTCATTTAAATGAGAAAACACAGGCTGTTGATACCAATCTTCTAGCACAGTTTCAGGGTTTTCATGAAAAAGACGCTCAGCCCACATGTTGTCATTAACTAAACGGCTTTGTTTTTCTTGCTCAGACTGTAAACCTAAATTCGCCCCTTCTAAAATGACAGCCTTTAAATGCCCTATTTTCACTCTAGCTTGCAGTGCATAATATTGTGCGATTCGTCCACCAAGTGAATAACCGATTAAGATATAAGGCTCATCTTTTATGAGATGTTGAATTTGTTCTTCAAGAAACTGAGCGGTTTGTTCAAAATCGTCAACGGCTACACCTTTATTCTTGCCATGAAACGGTAAATCGAGAGAGAGACAACGAAAGTGCGGTAGATTTTCGATGACTTTTTGCCAATCTGATTTCGTGCCTAATAAGCCGTGGAGAAAAACAAGATTCATCATAATAATGCCATATAAAGAAATCCCCTCTATATAAGAGGGGAAAGAAATTATTCACCAATAACCGCGTGGCTGATTTGTTCAATCAAGCGCTTATAGGTTGCGCTGCCATCACTTGGGTTTGTTTTAATTTCAATTAATGTCGCACGGCGGCGAGTATAAGCTTGTTTTAACACGGAGCTTAAATCTGCCCAAGTGTAAGGTAAAGCATATTTTAAACCAAACATTGCGGCGACTTGGGAGAAATCACCATTATGTGGCAAGCGATAGAACTGCTCTTTCACCTCTTCATCCACCGGCAACATATCGAAGATCGCACCACCATTATTGTTAATCACAAAAATAATAGTTGGTTGAGTCACATTCTTAAATAAGGCTAAAGAGTTTAAATCATAAAGCGTAGACGTATCACCAATCATGGCGACCACAGGTTGATCAGCACCGATACCGATACCTGCGGCCGTTGCTAATAAGCCATCAATCCCACTTGCACCACGGTTGGTGAAAATCGGATACCCTTCAGGCAATTTGGTTAAAGCATCAACCAAACGTACAAAAAGACTGTTTCCTAAGAACAAAATACCGTTGTAAGGTAAAACACGTTCAATATGATGTGCTAATGAGGCTTCATTAAGATTGCCACCAACTTGTTGTTCGATAAAGGTTGCACAGAATTTTGAAAGCGCAAGTGGCTCGAGTAACCAAGGTTTTTGACGCAATGGCGGATGTGCACGCAACCAATGATGTGCTTTGGCATTAAAGCGAGTTTGCGTATGGTGGTTTGGATCAACTGCATTTTGACTTTGCTCCACCACCCAAAATTCGCCTTGGAATTCCGCTAAGAATTGGTTAATACGTTTACTGATAAAACGAGAACCAAATTGAATCACGATATCAGCTTGAAGTAATTTTTGCTTCACGGTTTGGTTTGCTAGCCAAATATCCACATAAGGCATAAGCGGTTCCACGCCAGATTGAATATCCGTCAGCAAAATCCACCCCATGGTATTTGCCCATGAGTTAATGCCCATTGCTTGCTCTGGCGTTAATTGTCCTGCCACAATGACACCACGTTTCGTACGCCAGGTATCCCAATTCTCGTGCATCAACACTTCTTGTTGTAGTGGTTGATGATCAACCCAATTTTTAGGCTGGCTTAACCAACGTTGAATTGGCATTAACCACGGATGACCGTCAATTTCTTGTTCTTGCGCATTATAAAGTGGCTCTGCAAAAGGTACATTAATATGTACCACGCCTGGTTGTTGCTTTTGTTTATAGCACGCTTGTTCTAACGTAGAAATTAACCATTTTGCCGCATAATCGGCTTGAGGCTTCGGTAGATTGACACTTGCCACTGGGTAATCAGCAAACATATTTTGTTGCATGATAGCTTGATTCGCTCCACACTCCCATAATTCAGGTGGGCGATCAGCGGTAAGAATAACTAAATTCACGCCTGTTTGACGAGCTTCGATAATTGCTGGATATAAATTTGCTGCAGCTGTGCCTGAGGTTACAATCACGGCAACAGGTGCTTGAGTAGATTTTGCAATCCCCAAGGCAAAAAAGCCTAAACCACGTTCATCAAAGTGACTATGGCACGTTGCACGAGAAGCATTTTGTAAACGCACAGCTTCTAGCGTTAAAGGTGTTGAACGTGAACCAGGCGCAATACAAAAGTGACTCACTCCTTGGCGAACCAAGGTTTCTAAGATCACCTTTGACCAACAACGATTAAATACGCTTACAGACATTCTTCTTATTCTCCGTTATTCTCTGCAAACAGGGAAATGAGCCCTGCCGCTTTACGTTCAATTTCCAACCACTCTTCTACAGGTTGTGAGCCTTCCACAATACCGGCTCCAGCAAATACCCGCACTTGGTTTTCTTCAATAAAAGCCGAACGAATGGTGACACAAAATTCTGAGAGATGTTGACTCATTACACCTAATGTACCGGCATACCAACGACGATCAAAAGTTTCAATTTCAGCCAGCGCTTTCTTCGCTTGTTGTTGCGGTAAGCCTGACACTGCGGCCGTTGGATGAATCGCTTTCAGCAAATCTGCATCCGTACAAAGTGCGGTCAAGTTTGCTTGCATTTTTCGAATCAAATGCTGCACTTTGCGTAATGGCTTTAATGCGACATCATCAACGGTAATTTGTTCCACTAAGTGACTGATATTTTGTGAAATATCTTCAACAACCAACCAGTTTTCATTGAGGTTTTTTTCATCATTTAACAGCCAATTTGCACGTTCATTATTTTCACTCGGATTATCACTAACAGGAGCCGTGCCCGCAAGCGCTTCCGTAAATAACTGATAATTATCTCGTGCAAACAGGCGCTCTGGCGTTGAGCCCACAAAACAGTTTTGGGCTTTATCTGCCCATAAGAAATGATAACAACCGCTATTTTTCACTTGGCTTGCAGCAAGAAAATCTTTTCCGTTTAATTCGCCCTGAATGTGAAATACCGTTTCATTTGCTAAGACGAGCTTGGTTAATTCCCCTTGTCGAATTCGAGTGAGCGCTTGATTGACCCAATCACACCAAGTTTCTTGGTTTGCTTTGGGTACCATGCTTTCGATGGTTAATTGATTAAGTGGTAAAAGTGCGGTCGTTTTTTCAAATGAATTCAATACCACTTTTGCTGAATCAAGCTCATTTGTTTCAACAAAAACAGAAACTACTGTCTCACCATTTTGCTGTTCAATTAAAACTTGAGGCAAAATAAACTGACTTTCACCTTGAAACTGTAAACCGCCCACTAACGGGAAATCGTGTTCTTGGATAAATTGCTGTGCCAAATTCACATCTGAAAATGACCGAACTTTACCTACGGCTGCGACGGTTTTATCTTCATCACGAAAACGTAAATAAAATTGTGGATAAACAAGCTGTCCTTTCATCCATGCCAAAAGATCAACACCCAATTTCATCTTCGTCTGAAGACGTGCAATAGCGGGTTGCTGATCAGTTGTCGCCAAGGTTTCAAACTGGCGAATTAGCTCAGATTTAGCTTGTTCTAAAGGGCCCATGAAAAATAATAAAACACACAAAAAATTAGCCCATATTCTACCGCACTTTAATACATTCAAAAAATTTTTTTATTAAATCTTTTCAAGATAAGAATTTAAGCGTAAATTAGACGTAATTTTTGAATGAAAATCTAATTATCATAGGATGTTACTAATGAGATCTTTTCCGAAATCAGACAAATTAGAACACGTTTGCTACGATATTCGTGGACCGGTTCACAAAGAAGCTTTACGCCTAGAAGAAGAAGGCAACAAAATCTTAAAACTTAATATCGGCAACCCTGCCCCATTTGGTTTTGAAGCACCTGATGAAATTTTAGTCGATGTGATCCGCAACCTACCCTCTGCACAAGGCTATTGTGATTCCAAAGGGTTATATTCGGCACGTAAAGCTATCGTACAGTACTACCAATCTAAAGGTATTCATGATGCGACAGTAAACGATGTGTACATCGGGAATGGTGTGTCTGAATTGATTACCATGTCCATGCAAGCTCTTCTCAATGATGGTGATGAAGTATTAGTTCCAATGCCAGACTATCCATTATGGACAGCGGCTGTGACCTTAGCGGGCGGAAATGCAGTACATTATTTATGTGATGAAGAGGCTGGTTGGTTCCCAGCTATTGATGATATTCGCGCAAAAGTCAATGCCAAAACTAAAGCTATCGTGGTAATCAATCCAAATAACCCGACTGGTGCGGTATATAGCAAAGAGTTACTTGAAGAAATTATCCAAGTTGCACGTGAAAATAATTTGATTATTTTTGCAGATGAAATTTATGACAAAATTCTCTACGATGGTGCTGTCCACCATCATATTGCTGCCCTTGCACCAGATGTATTAACCATTACATTCAATGGCTTATCAAAAGCGTATCGTGTTGCGGGTTTCCGTCAAGGTTGGATGATTTTAAATGGGCCAAAACAACATGCTAAAGGCTATATTGAAGGCTTAGATATGTTAGCGTCTATGCGTTTATGTGCAAACGTACCAATGCAGCACGCCATTCAAACCGCATTAGGTGGCTATCAAAGTATTAATGAATTTGTTCAACCAGGCGGTCGTTTGCTGGAACAACGCAATAAAGCCTATGATTTAATTACTCAAATCCCAGGCATTAGTTGCGTAAAACCAATGGGGGCGATGTATATGTTCCCGAAACTCGACATCCAAAAATTCAACATTCATAGTGATGAAAAATTTGTGCTCGATTTATTACGTAAAGAGAAAGTGCTTCTCGTGCACGGTAAAGGCTTTAACTGGCATTCACCGGATCACTTCCGTGTGGTGACACTTCCTTATACCGGTCAATTAGAAGAAGCCATTGGCAAATTGGCACGATTCTTAGAGACTTATCGTCAATAATAAAAAAGAGCGGTTAATTAACCGCTCTTTTTTTATTTCATGATTTATAACTATGCCCAGAAATAGCGCACCACATGGAAGAAAATTGGTGCGGAGAAACACAGTGAATCCATACGGTCTAAAATACCACCATGACCACTGATCATATTCCCCCAGTCTTTCACGCCCATACTGCGTTTCATTGCTGACATCACGAGCCCCCCTAAGAATCCCATTAAGCAAATTAACAGACTCATTAAAAAGGCTTGCCATGCATTAAATGGTGTCAGCCAATGAAGCAACATCCCTAATAAACTTGCGCTTAATACCCCACCAACAAAACCTTCTACCGTTTTAGATGGCGATAAAGTTGGTGCAATTTTGTGCTTACCAAAAAGTTTACCCCAAACGTATTGCAACACATCACTTGACTGTACTACCAAGATTAAGAAGATCATTAATAAAAGATTTTTTCCTTCATAACCTGAAATACTAAGTGTCAGTAAAGCCGGAATATGTGAAATACAGAAGACACTAATCATCAATGCCCACTGAATTTTCGTAGAACGATCTAAGAAATTCGCTGGGTCACCCAGTAATGCCGAAAGAATCGGTAAAAATAAAAAGCCATACACGGGAATGAAAATCGTGAACATGCTAAACCAATCAATGGCGACTAAAAAATATTGCAATGGCAAGATCACATAAAAACAAGCGGCTAGCGCAAGATGATCGCCTCGACGAATATTCAATAGAGAAAGAAACTCACGCAATCCCATAAATGAAATACTCAAAAAGAGCCCTATTACGCCATAAAAGCCCAACAAACTCGCAATAAAGATAATCCCAATCATCACCCACCAAGCATTGATGCGAGCATTCAGGTTATCAATAACGCTATTCGGTGTATCCACGCCAGCTCTGCGTTTTAAAATATATCCCACTGAGGAAGCAAAAATTAAGGCGATAAATAAACCACCGAAGAGTTGCCATATTTCTGTCATCATTTGCTCCTAAGATTTGCCTTTTTCACTGACATTTAAACTTAATAATGCCGATTGAGTGCGTGTTAAAAAGCCCTCTTTAGCCTCTCCGTTCTCAATCTTTAATGGTTCGCCAACATAAAGATCACATAACAATGGTATTGGTAAAATAAAACCTTTTGGTAAAACATTATTCATATTGCTAATCCAAACGGGCACAAACTCACAATCAGGGTTTTCTTTGGCTAAATAAAACAATCCGCTTTTAAACGGCTGAAGTGGTAAATCATCATCCATCTTACGAGTTCCTTCAGGAAAAATAATCAGGGAGTCATTGACTAATGCTTCGCTCATTTGTCGTATGGCGGCTTTTGGATCTTGGCTATTACGCTCAATGAGTAACATATTAAACACTTTATAGGCTAAAAATCGACGAATTGCGCCTTTCGTCCAATAATCTTTGCCCGCAACAGGACGGGTTTGCTTTCTCACTTCATAAGGCAATGAAATCCAAAGTAAGATAAAATCCCCATGACTATTATGATTGGCAAAATAGACACGATGCCCTTCTGAAGATTGTTCTGCAATTGCGGGTTGAGGTCGAACACCTGTAATAAAAGAGGCAAAACGACACAATAAAAAATCGATT
>JAHZCF010000058.1 GCA_019423005.1 Haemophilus sp. | reverse complement strand
CTGAAAATCCGCAAGCGCGTTTGATTAATCAAGCGGTAGAAATTTTGCGTCAAGGTGGTGTCATTGTGTACCCGACA
Source organism: Haemophilus sp. (assembly GCA_019423005.1). Classification (GTDB taxonomy): domain Bacteria; phylum Pseudomonadota; class Gammaproteobacteria; order Enterobacterales; family Pasteurellaceae; genus Haemophilus_D. The sequence continues at coordinate 2,288 of JAHZCF010000058.1, read as the reverse complement.
GATTCGGGCTATGCCTTGGGTTGTATGATAGGCGATAAACATGCGATGGATCGTATTGTGGCGATTCGTAAATTACCAGAAGGGCATAATTTTACGTTGGTATGTAGCGATTTATCCGAGCTTTCAACCTATGCAACGGTCAGTAATGTGGCTTATCGCTTAATTAAAAACAATACACCGGGGCGTTATACCTTTATTTTGACGGCAACGAAAGAGCTTCCTCGTCGATTAATGACGTCAAAACGCAAAACGATTGGCTTGCGTGTACCAGATAATCAAATCGCCTTAGATTTATTGAAGGCATTAGGCGAACCAATTTTATCTTGCTCACTGATGTTGCCTGATAATGAACATATGACTTATTCCGATCCCGAAGAGATTCGCGAATGCTTAGAACGTCAAGTGGATTTAATTATTCATGGTGGCTATTTAGGTCAAGAGCCAACAACGGTGGTAGATTTAACGGAAGAATCGCCAGTCATTTTACGTGAAGGAAGTGGTAGTACCGATCCTTTCATTTAACTTATTTTAGACGCTTGGGAAAGCGACAAAGGAAAACAGATGAAACCTATTCAAAAACCAGTCAGACAAGAACGTGAAAAACAAGCAGGAAAACAACCGCACTTTGAGCGTAAAGATCGTAAAAGTGCGGTCAATTCTGACATCAAATCAACTCCTAAGGCTAAGGTGGCTAAGCCATCTCGTCAATCTACTGTAGAAGGTGAAAAATTACAGAAAGTGCTTGCGCGAGCAGGACAAGGCTCTCGTCGTGAAATTGAAGCAATGATTGCTGAAAATCGAGTGAGTGTCGATGGCAAAATGGCGACTCTTGGCGATCGTATTGATGTACATTCCGGTGTAAAAGTGCGTATTGATGGTCGCATTATCAACCTTCAACAAGCACAAAAAGAAGTATGCCGTGTATTAATGTATTACAAACCTGAAGGCGAACTTTGTACGCGTAGTGATCCCGAAGGTCGTCCGACCGTATTCGATCGTTTACCACGCTTAAATGGCGCAAGATGGATTGCGGTAGGCCGTTTGGATATTAATACTTCAGGCTTATTGCTTTTCACGACAGATGGCGAATTAGCGAATCGTTTAATGCACCCAAGCCGTGAAGTTGAGCGTGAGTATTCTGTGCGTGTATTTGGTCAAGTGGATGATGCCATGTTAGCGCGTTTACGTAAAGGCGTGCAGTTGGAAGATGGTCCAGCCAATTTCAAAGAAATCAAATTTGCGGGCGGTGTGGGGATGAATCAATGGTACGATGTGACTTTAATGGAAGGTCGTAATCGTGAAGTGCGTCGTCTGTGGGAATCACAAGGTATTCAAGTGAGCCGATTAATTCGTATTCGTTACGGCAACATTAAGCTGATGAAAGGTTTACCGCGTGGTGGCTGGGAAGAAATGAATCTGGAAAATGTCAACTATTTACGTGAATTAGTGGGCTTGCCACCAGAAACTGAAACCAAATTAGACGTGACGAAACCTCGTCGTCGACCAAAATCAGGTCAAATTCGTAAAGCAGTAAAACGTTATACTGAGTTAAGTAAACGCTATAAAAAATAGGTGGTATTCGCGATGAAAATGCAGCAACTCCGCTACATTGTTGAGATTGTAAACCAAAATTTAAATGTGACTGAAGCCGCGAATGCGCTTTACACCTCTCAACCTGGTATCAGCAAACAGGTTCGTTTGTTAGAAGATGAATTAGGTTTAGAGATTTTTGAGCGTAATGGTAAACACATTAAATCCATTACGCCTGCGGGTAAAAAGATCGTCGCTATTGCTCGTGAGCTTTTAGTGAAAGCCCAAAGCATTAAATCAGTGGCCAATGAATATACTTGCCCGAATCATGGCGTGTTACGAATTGCAACAACCAATACGCAAGCGCGTTATATGTTGCCGGCTGTGGTGGAGCGTTTCTCTAAACAATATCCGGATGTGAGTTTGCATATTCATCAAGGTTCACCAACTCAAATTCATGATGCGCTGATTTCTGGCGAAGTGGATTTAGCAATCACAACAGAAGCACCGTACCTTTTTGATGATTTGATTCAACTGCCTTGCTATTTGTGGAATCGTTCGGTGATTGTTAAACCTGACCATCCTTTGGCAAAAGTGAAAAATCTTACTGTTGAGGAGTTGGGGAAATATCCGCTAGTTACTTATACCTTCGGTTTTACCGGTGTGTCTGATTTGGATTATGCGTTTAACCGAGCGGGGATTTTGCCGAATATTGTGTTTACTGCAACGGATGCTGATGTGATTAAAACTTATGTGCG
>JAHZCF010000057.1 GCA_019423005.1 Haemophilus sp. | reverse complement strand
ATAAATCAAGGGGGCAATAATGCTCACTTTTATTCTACTTTGTTTACTTGTCGGGGCTATCGTTGGTTTTCTTGCCGGATTGTTTGGCATTGGCGGCGGATTGGTTATTGTGCCAACATTGGTTTATTTATTGCCGATGATGGGCATTCCAGATCAAATGTTGATGTCCACAGCCTTAGGGACTTCATTTGCAACCATCGTGATTACCGGATTTTCTTCCGCTCAGCGCCATCATAAACTGGGCAACATTGTGTGGAGTTCAGTGAAAGTACTCGCGCCGGTGATCATGATTACGGTATTTATCTCAGGTTTATTTATTGGCAAACTCGATCGTAATGTATCTGCTAAAATCTTTGCTTGTTTAGTCGTTTATTTAGCAGCCAAAATGGTCATTTCTATTAAGAAAAATACAGTAAATGCTAAGACTTTAACAATACAATCTTCCGTTATTGGCGGTATTTTAATTGGTATGGCATCAAGTGCAGCAGGCATTGGTGGCGGTGGTTTTATCGTACCATTTTTAAACTCTCGCGGTATCGATATGAAAAAATCTATCGGTTCATCTTCGTTCTGTGGCGCACTTCTTGGTTTATCTGGCATGTTAAGCTTTATGGTGAGCGGTTGGGGCAATCCTTCCATGCCGGATTATTCTCTTGGTTATATTTATTTACCCGCAGTGCTCGGTATTACAGCCACCTCATTTTTCACTTCTAAATTAGGGGCAACAGCGACTTCTAAGCTCCCTGTCCCAACCTTGAAAAAAGGCTTCGCCTTGCTATTAATTGCAATTGCAGTTGATATGTTTATGAAATAAGGAATGTTATGAATTCAGAATTTTTGATGCTTCCACATTTTGATCCGACTATTTTCACTTTTGGTGACAGCAATATTGGGTTGCGTTGGTATGGTTTAATGTATTTATTAGGCTTTATCTTTGCTCGTTGGTTAGCTGTTCGTCGCGCAAATCAACCGAATAGTGGTTGGACCGTCGATCAAGTGGATACGTTACTTTTTAATGGATTTATGGGCGTATTCTTAGGTGGACGCATTGGCGATGTATTCTTCTATAATTTTGATCATTTTGTGCAAGATCCGCTATATTTATTCCGTGTTTGGGAAGGGGGAATGTCATTCCATGGTGGATTAATTGGGGTGATTATCTCAATGATTTGGACCTCTTATTCTCAAAAAAGAAGCTTTTGGCAAACGGCAGATTTTGTGGCGCCCTTGATTCCATTTGGTTTAGGGATGGGACGAATTGGTAACTTTATCAATTTAGAACTTTGGGGACGAGAAACCAATGTTCCTTGGGCCATGATTTTCCCAAATGATCCATTGTTATTACCACGCCATCCTTCACAGCTTTATGAGGCCTTCTTAGAAGGTTTTGTATTGTTTATTATTCTGAATGTCTTTATTAAAAAAACTCGTCCTATGGGGTCAGTGGCTGGATTATTCCTTGTTTGTTACGGTATTTTCCGTTTTATCGTTGAATATGTCCGTGAGCCTGAAGTGGAATCTTTCTTAGGCATCATGACTCGTGGACAAGCGCTTTGTTTGCCGATGATTATTGGTGGTGGGTTAATTATGGCATGGGCATACAATCGCTCTAAAAGTGCGGTTCATTAGTAAGGAGTTTTTTATGAAACAATATTTAGATCTTTGCCGACGAATTGTAAATGAGGGTGAGTGGGTTGCTAATGAGCGTACTGGTAAGCGTTGCCTTACAGTGATTAATGCGGATTTAGAATATGATGTTGCTAATAATCAATTCCCCTTAATTACCACGCGTAAAAGCTATTGGAAAGCGGCGATTGCGGAATTTTTAGGTTATATCCGTGGTTATGACAATGCTGCAGATTTCCGTAAGCTTGGCACCAAAACATGGGATGCCAATGCCAATGAAAATGCCGCTTGGCTTGCCAATCCACATCGTAAAGGCACCGATGATATGGGGCGCGTTTATGGTGTACAAGGCCGAGCATGGCGTAAACCGAATGGCGAAACCATCGATCAACTTCGTAAAATTGTGAACAATTTAAGTCGAGGTATTGATGATCGTGGTGAAATCCTGACTTTCTTCAATCCAGGCGAATTTGACCTAGGCTGTTTGCGTCCTTGCATGCACACACATACTTTCTCTTTAGTAGGCGATACATTGCACTTAACGAGCTACCAACGCTCTTGTGATGTGCCACTTGGCTTAAACTTCAATCAAATTCAGGTCTTTACTTTCCTTGCTTTGATGGCACAAATTACCGGCAATAAACCGGGTAAGGCATATCATAAAATTGTAAATGCGCATATTTATGAAGACCAACTTGAGTTAATGCGTGATGTGCAATTAAAACGTGAACCATTCCCTTCACCACAATTAGAAATTAATCCTGATATTAAAACCCTTGAAGATCTTGAAACTTGGGTAACGATGGATGATTTCAAGGTGGTGGGTTATCAATCTCACGAACCAATCAAATATCCTTTCTCTGTTTAGGCATTCAACGTGCGGTCAGATTTAGACGAGAAATTTATGCAACACGCCCTGATGCTTGCCGATCGTGCAGAAGCACTTGGCGAGATTCCTGTTGGTGCGGTGTTGGTAGATGATGAAGGAAATATTCTCGGTGAAGGCTGGAATTTATCTATCATTGAAAATGATCCGACCGCTCACGCTGAAATTGTCGCATTGCGTAACGCCGCACAAAATATTCAAAATTATCGTCTGCTCAATACTACACTCTATGTCACCCTTGAGCCTTGTACCATGTGTGCTGGCGCGATTTTACATAGCCGGATTAAACGATTAGTCTTCGGTGCATCAGATTATAAAACGGGGGCAGTAGGTTCTCGCTTTCACTTCTTTGATGATTATAAAATGAATCACACATTAGAAATTACCACTGGCGTGCTCGCAGAAAAGTGCGGTCAGAAATTGAGTGATTTTTTCAAAAAGAGACGAGAGCAGAAAAAAGAAGAAAAGCGGGAAAAGAATCTCCCGCTTGATGTTGAGCCACAATCTTAAACTTGCCAATTAATTTCAGTTAAACCATTTTGCTTTAAGTATTCGTTAGTTTTAGAAAAATGATGACATCCTAGAAAACCACGATATGCTGAAAGAGGGGAAGGGTGCGGGGCAGTTAAAACATAATGACGATTGCGATCAATAAATTGCCCTTTTTTTTGCGCATGACTTCCCCAAAGTAAAAATACCACTTTTTCACGATGTTCATTGAGTGCCGCAATTACTTGATCCGTAAATACTTCCCAACCAAATTTAGCGTGTGAATGAGCCATGCCACGTTCTACGGTTAGTACTGTGTTAAGCAGCAGCGCACCTTGCTCCGCCCATTTCACCAAGTAGCCATGATTTGGCATTTGAAAACCAGGAATATCGTTAGCCAATTCTTTATACATATTTAGTAGAGAAGGGGGAATAGCAACCTCAGGTTTCACCGAAAAAGCTAAACCGTGTGCTTGATTTGGACCGTGGTAGGGATCCTGTCCTAAAATGACAACTTTCACCTCATCAAATGCCGTATATTTAAAGGCATTAAACACTTCGTCTTGCGGTGGGTAAATGGTTTTCCCCGCGAGTCTCTCTTGATGAACTTGTTGTAGAATGTGTTTAAAGTAAGGTTTTTCTTTCTCTTGACCGATAACATCTGTCCAGGTTTTCATTCTGTATTTCCTTATTGGATAAGCTTGGGCATATTATAAATGAAATTGCTTAGAAAGGCTTTATTTGTGAGTTGTGTTAATATTTTGTTAATTTTAAATATGTATTTAAGCCTTGCCATGCCTAAAATCTTAATCTAGATCAATTTTGCAAAAATACTCGAAAAAAAGAATCTGTTTTAGGTCAAAATTAATTGAATTCTTCAAATAGTTTGATAAAATTTGCACAGTTTAATAAATATACAAACGCCAAATTAGGAGGCTCTTTATGATCAAAGGTATTCAAATTACTCAAGCAGCAAATGACAATCTTTTAAACTCATTCTGGTTATTAGACAGTGAAAAAAATGAAGCTCGTTGCTTATGTGCAAAAGCTGAATTCGCAGAAGACCAAGTAGTAGCAGTGAGCGAATTAGGCCAAATCGAATACCGTGAATTACCGGTAAACGTAGCACCAACAGTTAAAGTTGAAGGTGGTCAACACTTAAACGTAAACGTATTACGTCGTGAAACGTTAGAAGATGCAGTAAACAACCCGGATAAATACCCTCAATTAACTATCCGTGTTTCTGGTTACGCAGTACGTTTCAACTCTTTAACGCCAGAACAACAACGTGACGTTATTACTCGTACTTTCACTGAAAGCCTATAATTTCAGTTTGAATGAAAAAAGAAACCCCGAAGTAATTCGGGGTTTTGTTTTATCTAAAAGGTTTGAAAATTTGACCGCACTTTTCCCTTTCATCCCTAGCGATTTCCACGCTTTTCAGGTACAATCCGCCAGTTAAATTTAATGATTTTTGAGAAAACTAATCTATTTATGAAGAATATTCGCAACTTTTCTATTATTGCCCATATTGACCACGGTAAATCGACCCTTTCTGACCGATTAATTCAGACCTGTGGGGGGCTTTCGGATCGTGAAATGGAAGCGCAAGTGTTGGATTCCATGGATCTTGAGCGTGAGCGCGGCATTACCATTAAAGCCCAAAGTGTAACCTTAAATTATCAAGCCAAAGACGGTGAAACTTACCAATTAAACTTTATCGATACACCAGGGCACGTGGACTTCTCCTATGAAGTGTCGCGTTCTCTTGCGGCTTGTGAAGGGGCATTGTTAGTTGTGGATGCTGGACAAGGCGTAGAAGCACAAACCTTGGCAAACTGCTATACCGCTATTGAAATGGATTTAGAAGTCGTGCCGATTTTAAATAAAATCGACTTACCGGCAGCGGATCCTGAACGTGTTGCAGAAGAAATTGAAGACATCGTGGGTATTGATGCGATGGAAGCGGTACGTTGTTCGGCTAAAACCGGTGTGGGTATTGAAGATGTATTAGAAGAAATTGTTGCGAAAATTCCCGCGCCAGAAGGTGATCCTGATGCACCGTTACAAGCATTGATTATTGACTCTTGGTTCGATAACTATTTAGGCGTGGTGTCATTAGTTCGTA
>JAHZCF010000056.1 GCA_019423005.1 Haemophilus sp. | reverse complement strand
TTAAAATCACCCAATAAGGTGCATAAGGCGGAATCGCCATCGCTAAAATTAAGGCAGTAAGCACCACACTAAAATCTGAAATATAGACCAGGTTTGGCTTATTGCGCAATTTAGTCACAATAAACTCAAGTAATAATGCGAAAGAAATAGCCAATACTGATTGCACCAAAACACCCATTCCAAAATAATAAATCTGCGTGAGCAGAGCAGGCAGCATGGCTGCTATCACCCATAACATAATACGGGCGGTTAATTTGCCTGAATGGGTATGAGGCGAACTCTCCATTTTCTTAAACATAATCTTTTCCTGCGTTATTCTGTTTCTTTGGCAGCTTCAGCTGCCGCTTTTTTTGCTTTAGTTCTTGCTATAGCTGCTGCGATAGCAGCTTTTTTCAGATCAAGTGCGGTTGGATTTTCATCTGTTTTTTCTACCGCACTTTCAGTTTCATTTGTCGCAACAGTTTCACCTTGAGCAGCAGCTTTCTTGGCTTTAGCTCTCGCAATGGCTGCAGCTACCGCGGCTTTTTTCGGGTCAAGTGCAGTTGGATTTTCATCTGTTTTTTCTACCGTGCTTTCAGTTTCATTTGTTGTAACTACTTCACTTTGAGCGGCAGCTTTCTTAGCTTTGGCTCTCGCAATGGTTGCTGCGATAGCGGCTTTTTTCGGATCAAGTACGGTTGGATTTTCATCTGTTTTTTCGACCACGCTTTCAGTTGCATTTATCGCAACTGTTTCACCTTGAGCAGCAGCTTTCTTAGCTTTGGCTCTCGCAATGGCTGCAGCAACAGCCGCTTTTTTCGGATCAAGTGCGGTTGGATTTTCATCCGTTTTTTCGACCGCACTTTCAGTTTCATTTGTTGCAACGATTTCACTTTGAGCGGCAGCTTTCTTGGCTTTCGCTCTTGCTAGAGCTGCAGCAACAGCTGCTTTCTTCGCCTCTTTTTCGTCAGCTTGTGACGTTGTTGCATCTGTCACAGTGCCTGTATCTGCTTGCGCTTGTTGTTTAGCAAGACGGCGAGCTTTACGTTGCTCCATGAGCTCATGGTTATCCGGTAAGATTTCACCTTTCTCAGATACAATAGTTTTTGTTTCTTTATTTGCTGCTGAACCCGCTTGTTTTATTTTCAAGCGTTCTAATGCTGCTTTAACAGGGTCTTCACCTTTTTGTTTTGCAAGTTCTTCACGGCGAGCTTCTGCCGCTCGTTGTGAACGTGCTTTACGCTCTTGTTCTTCTCGCTCCATACGAGCTTGTTTGGCTTCAAAACGGATTTTAGCCTCTTCGGCTTTTTTCGCTTTTTCTTTAATTTCCCAAATTTTAGCTTTTTCTTGTCGGAAATATTGAATAAGCGGAATATGGCTTGGACAAACATAAGCACATACGCCACATTCAATACAATCTTTTAAGCTGTATTCTTCAGATTTTTGATGATCTTCACTGCGAGCATACCAATAAAGTTGCTGTGGCATTAAATTAACAGGGCAAGCGTCAGAACAAGCAGAGCAGCGGATGCAAGATTGCTCTGGTTCCGGCTCACCATATTCAAAATGATCGGGTGCTAATAAACAGTTAATTAATTTAGTGACGGGCGCATTGAGATCAGAAAGTTGCAATCCCATCATTGGTCCGCCTGCAAAAACAGGGAAGCGTTCGTCATATTGATAGCCAACTTGCGCTAATAAGTGATCAACCGGTGTGCCTAAGCGAACCCAGTAGTTGCCTTTCTCTGAAATTTTATCACCAGTAAGCGTAACGACACGCTCAATTAAAGGCTCATCATTAATGACCGCTCTTTTTATCGCAAAAGCCGTGCCGACATTATGCATTAATACGCCAATATCGTAAGAACGTCCGCCACTTGGCACTT
>JAHZCF010000055.1 GCA_019423005.1 Haemophilus sp. | reverse complement strand
TACCAATAATTTTTCCCATGTTGTTACTCCTAATTAAATTTTAAATTCGTTGTAAACTATTACGATGAATAAGATGTGGATACTTTTTCGCATTTCAAGAGGCAAGATTTAAAATTTTTTCATCCTTTTAAAGTGCGGTCATTTCCGTTCTTGTTTTACAAAATAAGTCCAGAGATGAGAAGTTCAAGGGGGGATATAAAATTATTTTGAAAAAATAAGAAAAAAATTGTGTTTTGTGATAAATTGTCGACAATTTTAATCATCTATTAATTTAGCAAAGGAATCAAAATGAAAAAATCAACAATAGCATTAGGTGTGATTGTCGCTCTCGGTGCGGTAGGTGTCGGTGGTGCCTGGTTTACAGGCGAAAAAGCTCAAACTGAATATTTACGTCAAATTGAATTGGCAAATAAACAAGCTCAAGCTTTAGGCTTATCTGATTCATTTAAGGTTGTTTATAAAAATAAACAGTTTGAACGAGGCTTCTTTACCTCTCAAGTGGAAGATGAAGTAGTTATTTCTTTACCTAAAGAAGGACAAGTATTTACTATTCCACTTTCAACCAAGCTTTATCATGGACCATTTCCACTTAATCAGTTGGAAAAATTTAACTTCGTACCAACAATGTTTTCAGCACAAGGTGTGATTGGGAAAAATGAAACAACCCAACCTTTATTTGATTTGCTTAAATCAGATAAACCTGTTCAATATCAAGCTTCGACTAGTTATAGTTTAGCAACAAAAGGTAAAGTTGAATTAGCAGCAGGGGAAATGACAGATTCTCACTCACCGCAAAATAAGATCTCATGGTCAAATATCAACATTGGTTTTGATGTAGATAAAGATCGAGCGGGTAAATATGACATGACCTTGGACGAAGTGACTGCTGATTTAGGACCAGATAGTGCAGATGGGAAAGATAGCCAGGATGGTACTGCGGTTAAGTCGGTAAAAACGAAGATGAAGGGCATGAAATTGGATACTTCATTCAATCCTACAAAATGGACTTACATTTATACGGGGAAAGGTTCTTATTCAACTGAAAGCTTCGAAATGACGAGCACGGACTATGCTGGAAAAACAACTTCTCTTATTGAAAAAGGCTTAAAAGCCACATCTGATATTTCACTTAATGGTGATTTTGTAAACTTAAAAAGTGAAAGTGCAGTAGATTCATTTGTTCTAGATGGAAAAGAGTTAGGGAAATTAACTAACAATAGCGAATTAAATCATATTGAAGCAAACGCAGCAAATGCGCTGATTGAAGCGCTTTTCACCGTCTTTAAATCAGTAAGTGATGAAAATACTAATGAGGAAATGATATCTGAAATTTTAAGTTCATGGGCTGAAAATCATGGTATGGCTATTTTTAATAATCAACCTCAAATTAAACTAAACCCTGTTTCCATTTCAGATGCTCAAGGTAAAGTGTCATTAGATTTAAATGTGGCATTAGCGAAAGATCCGAAATTTGATTTAATGAAAGGAAGTTTATATAAACAATTTACGGATTTTGCGGTGCATATTCATGTAGATAAAGCGACAGCAGAAAAAATCATGACACAATTTGCTCCAGAAGAAGATAAAGCGTTGATTAAAGAGAAAATTGAAGAGCAAGCCAAACAAGCAGCAGCACAAAATATTGTGGTGAATAACGATAAAAATGTGACGCTTGCCTTAGTACTCGAAAAAGGTGAATTAAAACTCAATGGTCAAGTGATTCCAGAAGAGCAGGTGCAAGGTGTGCTATTTATGTTAATCATGAGCGCTGCAATGCAGGGTAAATAATTAACGAGTAAATAAACAGAAAGGAGATAAAGTGATTTATCTCCTTTTTATTTGGTTAATTTAAACGTGCTTTCAAATATCCTTCATAATCAGGGATATCAATATTGATTTCTTGCTCAAATAAGCTTGATGTTAATAGAAAATCGGCTGTACTTTGATTAATCGCCACCGGAATATTCCAAACGGTTGCAATACGCATGAGCGCTTTTACATCAGGATCATGTGGTGCCGCGTTCATCGGATCCCAAAAGAAAATCATCATATCAATTTTTTTCTCAGCAATTAGTCCACCGAGTTGTTGATCGCCTCCCATCGGGCCACTTAATAGTGAGGCTATTTTGAGTCCCGTTTCTCTTTCTAATAGATGGCCAGTTGTACCTGTTGCATAAAGTTGATGGGGAGCGAGAGCTTCTTTATGTTTCTTTACCCAATTGAGCAGGTTTTGTTTGCAGCTATCATGTGCAACGAGCGCTATTCGTTTATGAGAAAAGATTGGGCGAGTTGTCGTGTTCATATTTTGTCCTCTAAAAAGCTTAAAAGCATGCGAACACTTTAGATCAAAGCGGGTAGGGAATGCAATATATAAAGTATGCTTTAACTTAACCCAAAAATCCTTTAAAAATGACCGCACTTTTAGTAACGAGTATTGCAATAACTCGAAGAAATGCGTGAGAACAGTGAAAATCTACTATCTTTCTTGCAAAAAATCTTCTAAAATTTACAAGATTTGTTAAATGTTTGTAACATTGGTTAACAAGCTTGATTTTCGTGTTTGGTTATGACCAAACTTTATTTTCACTCAGTAAAATAAGGAAAGACTATGTCAAATACCTTAGTAAACGATATTGACCCAATTGAAACACAGGATTGGTTGTCAGCTGTTGATTCATTAATTCGTGCTGAAGGCACAGAGCGTGCGCATTACATCATCAATCAAGTGATTGATCAGGCACGTAATGGTGGTGTGAACATTGCAAAAGGTGGCGTCACAACCCCTTATGTTAATACAATCCCTGTTTCTGAACAGCCAGCATACCCAGGTGATAAAGCTATTGAGCGTCGTATTCGTAGTGCTGTACGTTGGAATGCGATCATGGCGGTATTACGTGGCCAGAAAAAAGATCTTGAATTAGGTGGTCACATTTCAACTTATCAATCTGCAGCAAGCATGTATGAAGTTTGTTTTAACCACTTCTTCAAAGCGGCGACTGATAAAAACGGCGGTGACTTAGTCTTCTTCCAAGGCCACGCAGCACCAGGTATGTATGCTCGTGCATTTGTTGAAGGTCGTATTACTGAAGATCAAATGAATAACTTCCGTCAGGAATGTGAACCAGGCAAAGGTCTTTCTTCTTACCCACACCCGAAATTAATGCCTGAATTCTGGCAATTCTCGACCGTATCTATGGGTTTAGGCCCTGTAAATGCGATCCGTACTGCTCGTTTCTTAAAATACTTAGATAACCGTGGTTTAAAAGACACCAAAGATCAAAAAGTGTATGCTTTCCTTGGTGACGGTGAGATGGATGAAATCGAAGCAAAAGGTGATTTAACATTTGCAGCACGTGAAGGCTTAGATAACTTAATCTTCGTAGTAAGCTGTAACTTGCAACGTTTAGATGGTCCTGTAACGGGTAACGGCAAAATCGTTCAAGAATTAGAAGGTTTATTTGCTGGTGCAGGTTGGGAAGTGATCAAAGTCATGTGGGGTAGTGGCTGGGATAAATTATTTGCAAAAGATACTACCGGCAAATTAACCCAATTAATGATGGAAGTAGTTGACGGTGACTATTTAACCTTCAAATCTAAGAATGGTGCATACGTTCGTGAACACTTCTTCGGTCGTTACCCAGAAACCGCTGCATTAGTAGCAGACATGACAGATGATGAAATCTGGGCATTAAGACGTGGTGGTCATGATTCAGAAAAACTTTATGCCGCATTCCATAAAGCTCAAACTGCTGGTAAGCCTGTTGTGATTTTAGCGCACATGATTAAAGGTTATAAAATTCCTGAAGCAGAAAGTAAAAACACTGCGCACCAATCGAAAAAAATGTCTCTCGAAAGCTTAAAATCTTTCCGTGATCATTTCCAATTAGATATTAAAGATGAAGATATTCCTAACTATCCATACATCACTTTCCCAGAAGGTTCGGAAGAGTACAATTATCTTCACGGCAGACGTAAAGCGTTAAACGGTTATTTACCAAAACGTTTACCAAAATTCACCACTGAATTTAAAGTGCCATCATTGGAAGAATTTGCACCATTATTGGAAGAACAGGCTCGTCCAATTTCAACTACAATGGCATTTGTACGTTTCTTAAATACCTTATTGAAAGATAAAGACATTGGTAAACAAATTGTGCCAATTGTTGCTGACGAAGCGCGTACTTTCGGTATGGAAGGTTTATTCCGTCAAATCGGTATTTACAACCCACATGGTCAAAACTATGTGCCTTCTGACCGTGATTTAGTGG
>JAHZCF010000054.1 GCA_019423005.1 Haemophilus sp. | reverse complement strand
CAGGTGACAACGCTCCAATGGCATACATTGAGTTAGTTGATCGTCCAGAAGTTGCAGAAGCAGCAGCGGAATAATAATTTGTTATAAAATAAAAAGGCTCACTGATGTGAGCCTTTTTTATATCTTGTTTTCCTAAAATTCAGCTTTAGCTCTGAATGTCATTTTTTCACCTGTGATAGGGTGCGTAATCGTAAGTTCTTCTGCATGTAAGCATAAGCGAGGTGACATTGATTTAGCTTGTGAGTGAGAATAAAACTTGTCCCCTAAAATGGGATGTCCAAGCGCGAGCGTATGTAAACGAAGTTGATGCGAACGCCCTGTGATTGGAGTCAGTTTCACTCGAGTACAGTTAGTTGGTAACCGTTCTAAAACTTCATAAAAAGTGACCGCTCTTTTGCCAAATACAAAATCAATGCGTTGGCGCGGGCGATTTTCCCAATCACAAATCATGGGAAGATTAATTTCCCCATTATCTCGTTCTAAGTGTCCCCATACTAAAGCTTGATAATATTTCTTTGGCTCACGTTCACGGAATTGACGTTTCAACTCTTTATCTGCCGCTTTACTTAATGCAAATAGAATAATCCCACTTGTGGCCATATCTAAACGATGTGCAGGTTCACAAAATCCAAATTTCTCTTTTACCCGACTCATTGCACTATCGTAGTATTCAGGTTGATTGCCAGGAACTGAAAGTAAACCGCTTGGCTTGTTTACCACGCAGATATGATTATCTTGATAGATAATATCTAAATACGGTTCTAAAGGGGGATGGTATTCAATAAGTGCCATATTATTCCTTGTTTGTCACTATTACCCGAAGGCTATCTAACCGCCAGCTTGCTTTACTTAATTCTTCTAGAGAAACTAAACGTTGTTTTTCTAATACATCAATTTCCACCTGGCGAATATTTTTATTTACTGCTTTCAAGGCTATAAGTCGATTGATTTCAGTGATCAATGTTTGATCTGCTAATTTACTGGCTTCTTGAATTTTAGCTTGTGCGATTTCAGTTATTTTGTGATCGCCTATTTTTATTAATTGCTCAATATTTGGACGAGCCATTTTAACCATTTTATTCGCAATATCTTTACCTAGCGGCTTAAGTTTATTTTGCAATGTATCAAAATTAACTTGTCCGGCGAGATCGTTTCCTTTGCTATCCAGCAATAAGCGAACAGGTGTAGGCGGAAGAAAACGATTCAGTTGCAAACCTTTTGGTGATTGGCTTTCAATCATATAAATCAATTCAACCAACAGCGTGCCAGCAGGCAGCTGTTTATTGATTAATAATGCCATCGATGTTTTGCCAATGTCACCAGAAGCGATTAAATCAATGCCTTGGCGTATCATTGGATGATCCCAAGTAAGAAATTCTAATTCCTCACGAGCAAGAGCAAGTTGTCGGTCAAAAGTTACTGTAACACCTTCTTCTTTTAATCCAGGAAAATCAGGAACAAGCATGGTGCCCGTTGGTGTGATAACAATGCTGTTTTCACCTAAATCATCTTGTTCTACACCAATAATATCAAATAAATTCAGTGCAAAATCGACTAATTGTGGCGAATTATCTGTTTGAGCAATTTCTGACGCAAGTCGTTGTGCCTTTTCTCCACCATTAGAATTTAATTCTAACAAACGATCACGGCCTTTCTCTAAGGCTAAGCGCAATGCTTTTGCTTGTTTTTGCGTTTGGAGAATAAGTTGTTCAAAATCTGCTTTATTTTCTGACCGCACTTTTAGTAACGATTCATATTGTTCAAACAGTGTCATACCGATTGGGCAAGTTTGTTCAAAAGCATTTAAACCTTCATGATACCAACGTGCTAAATCTTGCTGCTCAGAGTTTGCGAGGCAAGGTACATAAATTTGTACATCTCGCGTTTGTCCGATACGATCTAAACGGCCAATACATTGCTCAAGTAAGTCAGGATTTTCTGGTAAATCGAAGAGTACGAGATGACAAGCAAATTGGAAATTTCTGCCTTCAGAACCAATGCTTGAACTCAGTAAAACTTGTGCGCCATTATCAGTATCTGCAAAATAAGCCGCCGCGCGATCTCGTTCAATAATCGACATTCTCTCATGGAAAACGGCACTGCGAATGGCTTCTTTTTCTCGTAAAATTTGCTCAAGTTGAATTGCCGTTTGTGCTGTTTTACAAATGACTAAGATTTTTTCATTTCGGTGTGATTTTAGAAAATCAATTAACCAATGAATTTTTTCGTCTACTTCAGCTGCATCAATTGTTACTTGGTGATAAACCCGATGTGGAAAACCTTTTACACCTTGGCGTGTGTTACGAAATAAAATACGGCTTGTGCCATGTCGATCGATGAGATTTTGAATGAGTTCTTGTCGTGCCGCTTGCTTTTCGTCGTCATTGTGACAGTCTAAGGCTTTAAATAATGGTTCGACATCCTGCTCATGAAGTAAATCAGAAATATGATTTTTTTCGACCGCACTTAGCGGCTTCTCTGAGAGTAAAGATTGTACGGCATCCGCAACAGGTTGATAATTTTCCTGTTCTTTTAAGAAGGCTTGGTAATCATAAAAACGCTCAGGATCAAGCAAGCGCAAGCGTGCAAAATGGCTTTCCAAACCTAGTTGTTCAGGCGTTGCAGTGAGTAATAAAACAGACGGAATAGCGTTCGCTAATTGTTCCACCAATAAATAAGCGGCACTCGGCGCATTTTCTGACCAAGCCAAATGATGCGCTTCATCGACAATTAAACAGTCAAATTCAGCTTCAATAGCTTGTTGTACGCGATGAGGGTGAGCTTTCAACCAATCTAATGCACAGATAATTAAGCTTTCCGTGCTAAATGGATTGATGGCTTGTTCGGCAAAATCTTCACAACGTTCTTCATCAAATAATGAAAAATGTAAATTAAAACGACGAAGCATTTCGACAAGCCATTGATGTTGCAAGGTCTCCGGTACAATAATTAACACACGTTGTACTTTTTCAGCAAAAAGCTGGTTTTGCAAAATCATCCCCGCTTCAATGGTTTTACCTAACCCCACTTCATCCGCTAAGAGCACACGAGGATTGATACGATTTCCTACCTCTTGCGCAATATGAAGCTGATGAGGAATTAATCCTGCACGATTGCCTCGTAAGCCACGCAAAGGCGATTGAAATTGAGCTTGTTGATGCAGAAGTGTTTGATAGCGCAACGCAAAATGTTCACTACGATCAATCTGTGATGAAAAGAGGCGATCTTTCGCTTGGCTAAAAGAAATTATCGGAGAAAGTTCTTTTTCATTGACGATAATGTCTTCGCCTTGCGCATTTTTGACTAAATAAAATAAGAGACCATTCATTTCTTGAACATCGAGGACCTCACCTTGCCAACCTGTTTGGTGATGAAGTTGTTCCCCTTTATTCAATGCAATTCGGGTTAATGGCGCTTGTGTCACCGCATAAATTCGGGTTTCATCTGTGGCAGGAAAGTGAAGGGTAACCGAGCGGAAATCTAAGGCGGTAATCATCCCTAATCCGAGGCTATTTTCTGTTTCACTAATCCAACGTTGACCGATTGCAAATGACATCATCTTCCTCTTAATGAATCTCTTAAAATGGGGCGATATTGTAGTCTGATTATAAGGGAAAGCAAGGCATGGGCATCTAAAAGCGTGAAAAATAAAGTGTGATTTTTCTCACAATAATTAAATTAAATGTCACCTAAGCTTTACTTTAAAAAAGTGCGGTGTAAAAATGACGTACTTTTTCATAAAATAGGAGTGTTCCATGAATTGGACAGAACGACTTAAAGAAGAATTTTTATCTGGTTGGAAGCCTTTTGAAGTGGCATGGGTAGTTATTTTCCTTGCAGCACAAATTATTGCTTATGTTCTTATGCCGGATAGCCCATTAGGCATGATTTCGGGTATTGCAGGTATTCTCTGTGTGGTATTGGTGAGTAAAGGAAAAATTAGCAATTATTTCTTTGGGCTTATTTTTGCTTACACCTATTTTTATGTTGCCTGGGGAAACAATTTCCTTGGTGAAATGAATACGGTGCTCTATGTGTATATCCCATCACAATTTATCGGTTATTTTATGTGGAAACAACACATGCAAAACGATAATGGCGGTGAAAGCGTAATTGCCAAGGCTCTGACGTCAAAAGGTTGGGCTATTTTACTCGTGAGTGTGGGGATTGGTACATTCTGCTTTGTGCAGGCTTTAAAAGCAGCGGGTGGGAGCTCTACAGGATTAGATGGTTTAACCACAATTATCACTGTAGCGGCGCAATTATTGATGATTTTGCGTTATCGTGAGCAATGGTTATTGTGGATTGTCTTAAATGTGCTTTCCATTTTACTTTGGGCAGAGCAGCCAGCGATGTACTTAATGTATAGTGCTTACTTACTTAACTCATTATATGGTTATTACAACTGGACGAAACTATCAAAATTAGGGTGAGTTAGGACAAAATTATTAATAATAGAGAAGGCAAGCTAATAGCTTGCCTTTTGAGTTTATTGAATAAAATAAAAAATTCTTCATATTAACCAAGTACGAACATGATACTTCTAATAAGACCTAATGGAAAAAATATATAATCAGCTATTGCTAGAAGAATATTCCCATTTTGAAAATCATGATATGCCGCATAGAGTGGTGCGATTGTCCATAAAATACCCAAAATACCAATTGTTGATGTTTTATTACTCATTTTTAGATCCCTCCTAATGATTTTTTTACACATGCTCAGTTGAAATTGATATTGCCCAACCAACTTATATTTAGCTAATAATGCCATTTATTAACTAAATATGCTTATCGATTGTAACATTTGCAAAATGCTCTTTAAAGTGCTACTAACAACTTATTCGGCTTTATATTAGGGTTTATAACGTTTTAACACCTAAGGTGTGTTTATTTATATTAAAAATGTAGGTAAAAATTTTGGGTTAAAGTAATAAATGCAGCTGTATATCGATTATTATCATCATAGATAACTAAACGGTCTTTTACCTGTAGTAAATGCTCTCGGCTAAACGTGAGTAACATCCGTTGTGGCTCTTTTCCTATTTTTGTAATGACATCAGTCTGCTTAATGCAATAAAGTGCGGTTGAATTTATCAACGTTTTCCCCGCCTCATAAGGTAAGACAAAACTGATCTTCCCTTTTTCGGATAAACAATTCGATGCCCAATTTAACCAATCTAAATGACTTTGTTGAACATAACGGGCAAGAGCACGCTCATCATTTTTACATTCAACGCCTTGTGCAAAATAAGGCGGATTCGCCACAATTAAATCAAATTGATGCGCTGTTTGTTGGCAATAAGTTTGCACGTTTTGGCGTGTTAAATGAAGACGATTGTGCCATGGCGAAGCCTGGAAGTTTTCTTGTGCTTGTTGTGCTGCAAGGGGATCAAGTTCAACGGCTTCAATTTGGCAATGCTCATGACTTCGTTGGGCGAGCATTAGTGCAACCAAGCCTGTGCCAGTTCCCATATCAAGAATATGCTGACAATCAGACACATCCGCCCAAGCACCCAGTAAAATGCCATCTGTGCCGACTTTCATTGCACAATGTTGTTGATTAATATGGAATTGTTTGAAGGTAAAGCTGCTCATAAAATCTTGCGGAAAATGACCGCACTTTCAGGTATAATCAGCCCCAATTTTAACAAATTAACGCAAAATAATGAATTTATCCCCATTTGAAGAATTCGATCTTTCCCCTGAATTATTAAAGGCCTTAGAAAAGAAAGGTTATACCCGCCCAACCGCCATCCAATTAGAAGCGATTCCTGCTGCCATGGAGGAACGTGATGTGCTCGGTTCTGCACCAACAGGTACAGGAAAAACTGCCGCATTTTTATTGCCAGCGATTCAGCATTTATTGGATTATCCGCGTCGTAAGCCAGGCGCGCCTCGCATTTTAATTTTAACGCCAACTCGTGAGTTAGCGATGCAGGTTGCAGAGCAAGCGGAAGAGTTGGCGCAATTCACGCATTTGAAGATCGCTACGATTACTGGCGGTGTGGCATATCAAAATCATGGGGAAGTATTTAATTCAAATCAGGATATCGTGGTGGCAACACCAGGGCGTTTATTGCAATACATCAAAGAAGAGAACTTTGATTGTCGTGCGGTAGAAATGCTGATTTTTGATGAAGCAGATCGCATGTTGCAAATGGGCTTTGGGCAAGATGCGGAGAAAATTGCTGCTGAAACACGTTGGCGTAAACAAACCCTCCTTTTCTCAGCGACATTAGAAGGGGAGTTATTAGTTGATTTTGCAGAACGCTTATTGAATGATCCCGTAAAAATCGATGCCGAACCAAGTCGTCGTGAGCGTAAAAAAATCAACCAATGGTATTATCATGCAGATAGCAATGAGCATAAAATTAAGTTGCTTGCACGTTTTATCGAAACCGAGAAAGTGAGTCGTGGTATTGTGTTTGTCCGTCGTCGCGAAGATGTGCGTGAGCTTTCTGAAACCTTGCGTAAACGTGGCATTCGTTCTACTTATTTAGAAGGCGATATGGCGCAAACGCAACGTAATAATGCCATTGATAAATTAAAATCAGGTGTTGTTACTGTGTTAGTGGCTACTGATGTGGCTGCTCGCGGGATTGATATTGATGATGTCACACACGTCATGAACTTCGATTTACCTTACAGTGCAGATACCTATTTACATCGTATTGGTCGTACGGCTCGTGCAGGGAAAAAGGGCACAGCTGTTTCTTTTGTTGAAGCCCATGATTATAAATTGCTCGGTAAAATAAAACGTTATACGGAAGAGCTTTTGAAAGCACGGATTTTAGAAGGCTTAGAACCTCGCACTAAACTACCAAAAGATGGTGAAGTAAAATCCATGTCTAAAAAGCAAAAGGCGCGTATTAAAGAAAAACGTGAAGAAAAGAAAAAATCAGAGGTGAAGAAGAAAGCCAAATTACGTCATAAAGATACGAAAAATATTGGTAAACGCCGTAAACCAAGCACAGAAAAAACAGATGAGAAATAATAAAAAAATAACCGCCACTTATTAAGTGCGGTTATTTTTTTGACTATTTATTGACTTGGCTACCGATTACGCCACCTAATGCGGCACCACCTAATGTGGTTGCGGCATTACCACCAAGCATATAGCCTGCTGCACCACCGATAGCGGCGCCAGCTGTTGTATTTTTTTGAGTACGACTCATATTTCCACATGCTGCAAGAGAAATAACAGTCATCGCGATAACAAGTGATTTTCCAATTAATTTCATAGGATCTCTCCGTGTTTAACATATAAAACTATCCATATTGATAGTACTCCATAAGACAAACGGATATGAATGAAAGTTCAAAAATATGCGTTTTTCGATGTTTTTTTGAACAATTAAATATATTGAATATTAATCTTTAGCTTGATCTAATACTTTCGCAATCACTTTCAAATATTCAATCGCCAATCCATGGTGTCCTGTACTCGCATTAAATACTAAATCTTCACTTAATACACCACAAGGCATATCCTCTGGGATTTTACCGTCCTCATAAGCTTGATAATCTTCTCGCCAGTCACCATCAAAATAATAGTGTTCTAAGGTTTTCATTTTGGGTAAGAAGGCTTGCCATTTTTCAAGAAATTGTTCCGCTTCGGCTAAGAAACTTTCCGCTTCATTGAGAAGGTTTTCCATTTCTGAAATTTTATCTAAGCGTGATTGAGATAACATAGGTTTCTCCAAAATAAGGTAAAAATAAACCGCACTTTATGCGAACAAAGTGCGGTGAGTTTATCACGAGTTTTTTACTTACACATCATAAGTGGTGGATGCAGTATTACCACCGCGACCTGTCCAGTTGGTGTGGAAGAATTCACCGCGTGGTTTGTCGGTGCGCTCATAAGTATGTGCACCGAAGTAGTCACGTTGTGCTTGCAATAAGTTTGCTGGTAAGCGTGCTGATGTGTAGCCATCTAAGAACGTAATCGCAGATGCCATACATGGCATTGGAATGCCCACTTCGATAGATTTTGCCACTACTTTACGCCAGTCACTTAATGCGTTTTCTAAAATGCCTTTGAAGTAGCTATCTGAACCCAAGAAGATTAAATCTGGATTTGCTTCATATGCATCACGAATGTTACCTAAGAAACGGCTACGGATAATACAACCTTCACGCCATAATAATGCCGTACTGCCATAGTTAATGTACCAACCAAAGTTTTCAGATGCTTCACGAATTAACATAAAACCTTGTGCATAAGAAATAATCTTTGAGGCTAATAAGGCTTTACGTACCGCTTCGATCCACGCTGCTTTATCGCCTTCTACTTTGCGGACTACTTTGTTGAATAAGCGAGAGGCTTGCACACGCTGTTCTTTGAAAGACGATACGCAACGGGCAAATACAGATTCAGTGATTAAGGTTAATGGAATACCAAAATCAAGGGCATTAATCCCAGTCCATTTACCCGTGCCTTTTTGTCCTGCAGTATCTAAAATTTTATCCACTAAGCGGTTACCGTCTTCATCTTTATAGCCAAGAATATCGGCAGTGATGTCGATTAAGTAACTATCTAACTCAGTGTTACGCCATGCTTTGAAGGTTGCTTCTAATTCATCATCAGATAATCCCACGCCTTCTTTTAAGAATTGATATGCCTCGCAAATTAATTGCATATCGCCATATTCAATCCCGTTATGCACCATTTTAACAAAATGTCCAGCACCATCTCGCCCAACCCAGTCACAGCAAGGCTCACCTTGTTCTGTTTTAGCTGAGATTGCTTGGAAGATTGGTTTAACATATGGCCATGCTTCATGATTACCGCCCGGCATGATAGATGGTCCATGACGCGCACCTTCTTCACCGCCCGAAACACCCGAACCGATAAAGCGAATGCCTTTTTCAGCCAATGCTTTTACACGACGGTTGGTATCTGGGTAATTTGAGTTACCACCATCAATGATGATGTCGCCTTCTTCTAAATGTGGCAGTAATGCCTCAATGAATTGATCCACCACATCACCCGCGCGCACCATTAACATCACTTTACGTGGTTTTTCTAATTTAGAAGCTAAATCTTCTAAAGAGTATGCGCCAATAATATTGGTGCCTTTTGCTGCACCTTGTAAAAACTCATCCACTTTTGAAGTGGTACGGTTATACGCCACGACTTTAAAGCCATGATCATTCATATTTAAAATGAGGTTTTGCCCCATTACGGCTAAGCCGATAACACCGATGTCGCCTTTTACTGACATTTTTTTCTCCTGTTTGTGAGGTACGGATGCACCTATCATTTAGTATTTATTGTAAAGTATAAGAAGCTTGTTTCAGATATTCTATAGCAAAACTTCTTTTAAATTTCTCTAATTAAAGAGCTGCCTTGCTCTAACGTGTCTAGCCACTGCCATTTTTCATGACCGATGAGTTTACTTTCTTCTGAAGAAAATGTTGTGCAGCAACGCCCCAAACGATTTTCTAGAGATTGATTTAAATGTTGATACGTAAATTCAATTTGAGTATCGTCAATCCATTTCCCAATTAAAAAGCCTTTTAAAATTTCACCGCCACCATATTCTGCCCAAATCATTTTACCTTGTTGATGGTAATGAAATTCTGTTTGACTACTGACTTCACCATTTGCGGTGTTTTCAACAGCAACAAATTTTTTATCATCTAGATTCAACATTAAAGTCACTCCGCATCTAATTCATCTGTATCTTATTTTTGGATAATGTAATGCATTTCTACATTTTTCGCTTTTGCGGCTTTTTCTAGATCTGCTTTATCACTTTGACTATCTCCAACAAGGTATAAAGATACATCTTTGCCGACCTTTTCTGCATTATTTAGTCCATACATAGCAACTGCTTTATTCACAGATTGACTGTTCCCTGCAATTCCGATGTGTAAATTATCTGTAGCTAAAAGAGAAACGAGTCGTTTTCCTGAAGTACCACCTGCGGTTCTAATCGTTGCTACAAGCATTCCATTTGAAACTGGGTTTCCTGCTTCTGGAACTTGAAGCATTACTGAGCGATTATCTTTTGGCATTTGTGCCGCTAACTGATCTAAAGATGGACCAGATGAACAAGCAAATAACAAAGTTGAAGTAAGTAGTACAAACAGTTTTTTCATTTTTGTCACCATATCATTCTAATAAATTAACTTTTCGTCCATGCACTCATATGTTGAGTAAATCCAATATGCGGATAATAATCCACGGCTTGCGGAGCCGATAAAAGCACAATTTTAGCTTGTGGATGTAACGCCTGTTTGGTGTGTTCAATTAACTGCAAGCCGATACCTTGTTTTTGATATTGTTCATCAACCGCTAAATCAGATAAATAACAGCAGTAGGCAAAATCTGTCACGGAACGTGCCACACCCACTAATCGTTCACCATCCCAAGCGGTGATTAATAAATCCGCATGGTGCAACATTGCTGCGACACGCTTTTCATCCTCTAACGGACGGCGTGCACCTAAAGTCGTTTTATTTAGCAGTTCAATAAATTGTTTGACTGAAATCGGTTCATTAATTTTATAGTCAATCATTTGTTACTCCAGGTTTTAAAGGTTAAATAGATAAATTATTTAACCGTTCTATGACTCACAAAAGTCGGTAATCCACCCCATGCACTACCTATAAAGCCTTTACCAGAACCAGAAGTATATTCCGCTGTAGTGATGAAAGTTTTGCCATTCCATGCTGCTTCGTAGCCATACCAGCTCTCAGCAAGGCCACTAGATTTATATGATCCTTCTACAATTAAAGCATTAAGCTTCTCATCATAATATGCAAAGGTGTATTGATCTTCCAATACTTGTTCTACTTTGCTCAATTTATTGTCCATGACCGCATAATAGCCGGTGTAAGCTGCACTACCACTGATACACACTGCCTCAGCTAACACTTTTCCCTGCGTAAGTGAATAAAGTGTAATTGTCTTCTGTTCAGAATCATCATGAAGAGACAAACAGTAATCAATTGCACTACTATCAGCACTTTTACGCAATAATGCTAATACAGCATCAAATTGTTTTTCGCCTCGTTTTAATTCTGTTTTGCTAGGGTTTTTAATATAGGCAACTTGAATTTTGGGTGCGGCTTGTTGTGCTAATACCGCATGTTTCTCTTGTCCCTTACGAATTAACGCTGATGGCGTATTTAAACGCTGTTGGAATTCATCCATTTTGAGCATGGCTGCCGCTGCACCTTTATCAGAGACTTTCTCCTTAAACTCACCAAACACCACTTCAATACTTGCGTTTCCTTTTAGCGCCGTGAGTAATTCTGTTGTTTGTTTTTCACTTAATTTTGCGTTCCCCTCTTCTGAGAAATTTTGGATCGTACCGAGTGATTGACCATTTAAGATAATTTCAGCCGTTTTATTACCCAGTTCATCGGGTAATAATGCTAATTGCGCCGTGACAGGTGCTTGCTCCCCCGCACTTCGGGTAAATAAAATCGAAACAGAATGCTCAGAGCCATCTCTTTCTTCTTGATAACCCGCCATATTACAGGTACCAGTATTATCACAGATCAAATCCCAGTCTTGATAAGTCTTTTCAAACCCTTTTAACGATGGCGCAGCCATTGTAGTGAGTGGTAGTAATGCGAGAAGAAGATATTTTTTCATTTTATGAATCTCTAAAAGAAGTTTTGCAAAAAATTCGTTAAGCACGTGTTGTTTATTTTACGATGATATCACTGACGAAAGTTGGTAACTGCCATGCGCCTCCGGTAAACCCTTTATAACAAGCGCCTGTCATCCAGTCCGAAGTGCGGATAAAAATTTTGCCATTCCATACCGCGTCTTGCCCATTCCAACAATCACCGAATGCATGACCTTTGTAAGAACCTCTTACAAACGCATAACCTTGTTTTTCATCATAGCCTGCTTCGTTGTACTGCTCCGCTAAAACTTGTTCTACTTTGCTCAGTTTGTCATCGAGTACAGCATAGTAGTTGGTGCTTTGATAAGCGCCTTTAAAACAAAGCGCTTCAGCTAATACCTTATTCTGAGTTAACGGATAAATCATTATATTTTGGCTTTCTAGGTCTCCATCAACGCAGCCATCGTAAGCTTTACGTAACAGTGCTAGCACATGATTAAATTGTTTTTCACCGTATTTTAATTCTATTGTTTTGCGGTTGTTCACGCTAACAGCATCAATTTTGGGTTTAACTTTTGGCGCTAATACAGCATGTTTTTCTTGACCTTGGCGAATGAGTGCGGAAGGGGTATTTAATCGTTGTTGGAATTCATCCATTTTGAGCATGGCTGCCGCTGCGCCTTTGTCTGATACTTTAAGCGTGGTTTTCCCATAGGTTAGACGAATTTCGCTCTCTTTTTTCAATCCGCTAAGTAATGCCTTAGTTTGCTCTTCAGTCAGCTTATCTGGTGCGTCGTCAGAAATATGCTTGACTTTGCCTAATGATTTACCGTTTAACCAAATTTCAATGTCTTGACCGACTTGAACATCACGGTCGGCTTCACCGAATGGTAAAATAGTGAACCTTCCTTCCACTGCAGCATTTTCACCTGCCGCGCGAGTAAATAAAATAGAAACTGGATCGTCTCCTTTCTCTTGATAACCTGCCATACGACAAGTGCCCGTGTTATCACATACTAAATCCCAATCTTGGTAGTTTCCAATACCTTTGATTGATGTTGAAGCTGCCATTGCAGTAAATGGTAATAATGAAAGAAGAATAACTTTCTTCATGTTATAAATTCCTAAAAGAAAATTTGCAAAAAAATCGTCAAATCTAATTACTTGTAGTAATCGTGAGTTTTTATTTTACGATAACGTTACTAACAAAAATAGGCAATTGCCATGCACCACCAGTAAAACCTTTACAAGAGCCGGTTGTCCATTCTGAAGTACGGATAAATATTTTGCCATTCCAGGCAGCTTCTTTCCTAATCCAACAATCACCAATCCCCCGCGACTTAAATGAACCTATTACAGCTAAGACGGGGTTTCTATTATCATACATAACATCGTTATATTGACTTGCTAGTACTTGTTCTACTTTGCTGAGTTTTTCATCCATAACAGCATAATAATTAGAGTATTGATAAGGGCCACTCCAACATATTGACTCTGCTAACACTTTGCCATTGGTAAGAGTATGAATTGTTATATCGTCACGCCAAGTATCATCTTTATGCAACTCAGGGCAGTAATTCTCTGAATTTTCATTCGTTCCATTACTTTTACGCAATAACGCTAATACAGCATCAAACTGTTTTTCGCCACGCTTTAACTCTGTTGTTTGGAGATTTTTCACGCTGACAGCATCAATTTGGGGTGCAGCCTGTGGCGCTAATACCGCATGTTTTTCTTGACCTTGACGAATAAGTGCAGAAGGCGTATTTAAACGTTGTTGAAACTCATCCATTTTGAGCATCGCAGCGGCTGCACCTTTATCAGATACTTTTTCCTTGAACTCACCAAACACCACTTCAATATCTGCATTACCTTTTAGCGCTGTGAGTAATTCTGTTGTTTGTTTTTCACTTAATTTTGCAATTCCCTCTTCTGAGAAATTTTGGATCGTACCGAGTGATTGACCATTTAAGATAATTTCAGCCGTTTTATTACCCAGTTCATCGGGTAATAATGCCAATTGCGCCGTCACAGGTGTTTGCTCCCCCGCACTTCGGGTAAATAAAATCGAAACAGGATGTTCGGAACCATCTCCTTCTTGATAGCCCGCCATATTGCAAGTGCCGGTATTATCACAAATCAAATCCCAGTTTTGATAAGTCTTTTCAAACCCTTTTAACGATGGCGCAGCCATTGCAGTGAGTGGTAATAGTGAGAGAAGAATAACTTTTTTCATGTTATAAATTCCTAAAAGAAGATTTGCAAAAAATTCGTCAAATCTAACCGCTTGCATTAAGCGTTGTTTGTTTATTTAACGATGATGTTACTAACAAAAATCGGTAACTGCCATACGCCACCAGGGAATCCTTTGCAAGATCCAGTCGTCCATTCTGAGGTGCGGATAAAGATTTTGCCATTCCATACCGCATCTTGACTGCTCCAGCAATCGCCTACTCCACGTCCTTTATAAGTGCCTCTTACAAACGCATAACCTTGTTTTTCATCATAGCCTGCTTCGTTGTACTGTTCCGCTAAGACTTGTTCTACTTTGCTAAGCTTGTCATCGAGTACAGCATAGTAGTTGGTGCTTTGATAAGCGCCTCTAACACAAAGTGCTTCAGCTAATACCTTATTCTGAGTTAACGGATAAATCGTTATATCTTGGCTTTCTAAGTCTTCATCAACGCAGCCATCATGAGCTTTACGTAACAGTGCTAGCACATGATTAAATCGTTTTTCACCGTGTTTTAATTCTATTGTTTTGCGGTTATTCACGCTAACAGCATCAATTTGGGGTTCAACTTTTGGCGCTAATACAGCATGTTTTTTTTGACCTTGACGAATGAGTGCGGAAGGGGTATTTAATCGTTGTTGGAATTCATCCATTTTGAGCATGGCTGCCGCTGCGCCTTTGTCTGATACTTTAAGCGTGGTTTTCCCATAGGTTAGACGAATTTCGCTCTCTTTTTTCAATCCGCTAAGTAATGCCTTAGTTTGCTCTTCAGTCAGCTTATCTGGTGCGTCGTCAGAAATATGCTTGACTTTGCCTAATGATTTACCGTTTAACCAAATTTCAATATCTTGACCGACTTGAACATCACGGTCGGCTTCTCCGAATGGTAAAATAGTGAACTTTCCTTCCACTGCAGCATTTTCGCCTGCCGCACGAGTAAATAAAATAGAGACTGGGTCACTACTTTCATCCTGATAACCTGCCATACGACAAGTGCCCGTGTTATCACATACTAAATCCCAATCTTGGTAGTTTTCTCCAATACCTTGGATTGAAGTGGCCATTGCTGCTACTGGCAATAAAGTTAATAACAATACTTTTTTCATCTCGAAGTTCCTTTTGGGATGGGCGTATTACAATAATGCTGCCGCCGTTTTATCCAAATACCATTCCGTCACCCCATTTTTTGCTTTAATTTTGGCAGCAGGGTAAGGCAGATTTTCTGCAGGAGTTGTTTGGATTTCTTTTAAAATATCCGCTTTGCTTTCGCCGGTGACTAAATAGGTAATGCGTTTGGCTTGTTCAATGAGTTTGGCTGTTTTAGAAATGCGGATTTGATCGCTTTCAGGGTGTTTTGCAATGACAGCAAGGTTTTCATCATCAAAATTGGTTTGATGTGGGAAAAGAGAAGCGGTATGACCATCAGTTCCCATACCTAAAATGATCCAATCAAAAACACCGTTTGGAATGACCACACTTAATTCTTCTTCGAAGCGTTTTAGTTCAAAGTGCGGTTCATTTTCGCCACGAATTCTGTGGATGTTTTCCGTTGGAATTTGAATGTGATCGAATAAGCGTTTTTGCACTTCGCCATAGTTGCTTTCTGAATCGCTTGGTGGAACCATGCGATCATCACCCCACCAAAAATGCAGATTTTTCCAGTTAATTTGTTCCGCATAAGGCGCTTTGGCTAAGGTTTTAAATAACAACTTAGGTGTTGAGCCGCCAGAAAGAGAAATATGCACAGGATGATTTAATTGGCTATAAATCACAAATTCTTGGGCGATCTTTTCAACCGCGTGTTGAGCCGTTGGGAAGGTGATGGTGTTCATGTTTGCTTCTCTTTATATTGGATATAAGCCTTCTTCCGCTTGTAGGGAAGAAGGCTTGAGATTAATGATTAAACTTTTTTCTTCATTTTGCCGCTTGGTTTACGCCATACGCGACCACTTTTCGCAATGAGTTTTTCGGCTGCAACGGGTCCCCAAGTGCCGGCTTCATATTCGTAAACTCGACCGCCTGCTTCTTTGTAATTCAAAATTGGTTGCACAAATTTCCATGCGGCGTGCACCGCATCAGTACGTGCAAAGAGTGTGGCATCACCTTTCATCGCATCAAGCAATAAGCGCTCATAAGCCGTCAGGACTTGGTCATCGGCTAAATCAGCATAACGGAAATCCATTGAGACTTCTTTGGCTTCAAAGCCTGCCCCTGGTTTTTTCAGGCCGAAACGCATTGAAATCGCTTCATCAGGTTGAATGCGAATGATCAATTTATTTTCTGGTGCATTTTGACTGAATACAGGGTGTGGAGTAGTTTTGAAATGAATCACAATTTCCGTCACACGTGCCGGTAAGCGTTTACCGGTACGTACATAGAAAGGTACGCCCGCCCAACGCCAGTTTTCGATTTCGCAACGTAAAGCCATAAAGGTTTCAGTGCGAGAGTTAGCAGGCACACCTTTTTCTTGTAAATAGCCTTTGACTTCTTTGCCATCAATTTCTGCTGCAGTGTATTGACCAAGCACTAAGTTATGCTCAACGTCATCTTGCGTTAATGGACGTAGAGAATGCATGACTTTGGCCACTTCATCACGCATTGAGTTCGCATTGATGATAGCAGGTGGTTCCATGGCAACCATGGCTAGAACTTGTAGTAAGTGGTTTTGGAACATGTCACGCATTGCGCCAGAGCCATCATAATAGCCACCACGTTCTTCTACACCAATGGCTTCGGCACCTGTAATTTCGACATAATCAATATAATTACGGTTCCAAAGCGGTTCGAATAAACCATTTGAAAAGCGTAAAACAAGTAAGTTTTGTACGGTTTCTTTACCAAGATAATGGTCGATACGATAGATTTGATGTTCTTCAAAGAAACGATGAATTTGGACGTCGAGTTCTT